>CAJKXG010000011.1 GCA_905203795.1 uncultured Oscillospiraceae bacterium
GTTGGCGGCGCTCGACGGCACACTGATGGAGGAATACATCTCGCGCGAACTGACGCTGACCGCCCCGTCCGCCGTCAATACGACCACGGCGGAATCGGCGCTCAACCTGCGCGGCAGTGCCGACCCGAATTTCCCGCTGACCATGAACGGGCAGCCGGTCACGCTGACCGAGCACGGCTTTTTCTCGTTGGATCAGACGCTGAAAATCGGTGACAACCGCTTCACGTTTGTACACAAAGGCAAGACGGTCACCTATACCGTTAATTATAAAGTGCAGGTGCTGAAAAGCATCGCTCCCTCGTCGGCGCTCACCTTGGACGGCGGTGCGACCATCACCCTGTCCGCCGTGGCGCACAAAAACGCCACCGTATACGCCATGCTGAACGGCACGAAAGTGCCGATGAAGGCGACGCCGTTGCAAGCGGAGGAGGGCGGCGGCGACGAGCTGTCGGATTACGAGAACTACGTGGGCAGCTACACGCTGCCGGCGGGCATCATCGGCAAGACGCAGGCTCTCGGCGCGGTGACGGTGTACGCGCAATATCAGTCGCTCAGCGAGACGCGCACGGGCGGCAGTGTCACTGTGAAAGCGCTGCCCGAGCCGCCCAAGCCCACACAGCCGGGCGATCCGAGCGAGCCGAACACGCCGCCGGATATACAGCCGATCGACCCCGCCAACGGCGGCGAGACGCTGAAAACCGGCATGATTCTGATCATTACGGCGGATTACGCCGAAACCTTCAGCGGCGACACCACCGACGATTACTCCCGCCCGACCAACGCGTATCTGCCGAAGGGCACGACCGATGTGTATGTCAAGACCGTGTACGATGCGGCGTCGGATCACACCTACTATCTGCTGGGCTGCGGGAGACGCGTGTATCAGCAGGACGCGGCGGTGTATCGGGAAAACGGCACGCTGACCGCCAACAAGCTCACCGTCGGCGATGTGACGGTGAACGGCAAGGGGACAACTCTGCGTTTCAGCAGCGATTGGCGCGTGCCGTATCAGTTGCAACTGTTGCCGCAGACCTACGGCAACCCCGTTAAGCAGGATTACAACATCACCGCACAGACGACGGAGTATATCGATATCACGTTTTATTACACCACCGCCGCGGAAAACACGCCGGATGTGTCTGCCAGCCCGCTGTTTCGCTCGGCGGAATGGCGCACGGCGGGCAATACGCGTGTGCTGCGGCTGTATCTCACCCAAAAGGCGCAGTTTTACGGCTACACCGTCGGCTGGGACAACGACGGCACGCTGACCTTCACCTTCAAGCATCCGGCGTCGCTGAAAGGCAATGACGCCGAGAAGCCGCTGACCGGTTTCACCGTGGTGCTGGATGCGGGTCACGGCGGTAACTCGATCGGTACGTCGGGGGGCAAAATCGCGGAAAAAACGCTGACGCTGGCGTATGCGCAGGAACTGCGGAGTCAGTTGGAGGCGCTCGGCGCGAAGGTGGTGATGACCCGCTCGGATGACAGTGCGCTGTCGCTGGAGGAGCGGGTGGCGATCACCCGCAAGGCCAACGCGGATCTCTTTATCAGTCTGCACATGGACGGCTCGACTTCTTCGACGGTGCACGGCTGCTCGGTGCATTATTTCAATGAGTATTCCATGCTGCCCTCCAAGCTGGTGTATGAAGCGATGAACAAGGTGTACACGGCGGCGGGGGCGACCTCCTCGCGCGGGTACAAGTGGGATCCCTTCTATGTGACACGGCTGCACGATGCGCCCGCCATGCTGATCGAGTGCGGATTCATGACCAACGCGGGCGATCTGGAACTGCTGATCGACGCCGGTTTCCGCGAACGTTTAACGGCGGCGATCGCGGACGGTGTGGTGGCGTACGCCGCCACCTTGCCGTAAAACGGCATTTTTCTTGACAGATATTGGCAGAGACGCTATGATAGATTTGTACATTATCGACAGAAATCAACGAAAATCGGAGCGATGATTATGAGTCTTCGGACATTGGCGGAAACGCTGCGTGTCAAGCATTATTGCAAAAACGCGTTTGTGTTGCTGCCGCTCTTCTTTTCCTTCAAATTTTTGCAGCCGATCGCACTGGCGCGCACGGCGCTGGCGTTTGCTGCGTTTTGCTGCACGGCGTCGGCGGTGTATATTTTCAACGATCTCTGGGATCGGGAGCGGGACGCCCAGCACCCGATCAAAAAGGATCGTCCCATCCCCTCGGGGCGGGTGTCGCTTCCGCTGGCGGTAACTCTCATGGTTGTGCTGGCGGTCGCCGCCTGCGGCGCGGCGCTGTATCTGAGCGTGTCCTGCCTGCTGGTGGTCGCGGCGTATCTGCTGCTGAATGTTGCCTATTCGATACGGCTGAAATCCATCCCGATCATTGATGTCGCCATCATCGCCGCGGGGTTTATCCTGCGGGTGCTGATGGGCAGTCTGGCCATCAACGCGCCCATGTCCCATTGGCTGCTGCTGACCATCATCGCGGTGTCGTTCTATCTCGGCTTCGGCAAACGCGCGAACGAGCTGAAGCGCGTCGGCGCAGAGGCCAACACCCGCGAGGTGCTGTTTAAATATTCCGAAAGGTTCCTGCATCAGGCGATGACGGTGATGATGACGCTGGCGATCATGATGTATGCGCTGTGGACGATAGACCCCGCCGTGACCGCCCGTTTCGGCGAGTATCTGGTGTACACCACCGCGCTGATCGTTCTGTTGGTGCTGCGCTACGCGTATATTCTGGACGGCAAAGATGCGCACGGCGATCCGGTGACGACGCTGTTGTCGGACAAGCCGATTTTGATCGGCGGGGCATTGTATGTCGTCATTTTGCTGCTGATGGCGTTTTTGTGAGAGGAGAACGGTCGTGATCTTAGACATATACGATTTCGACGGCACGCTCTATGACGGCGACAGCACGGTGGATTTCTGGCGGTTTTGCGTGCGGCGGCAGCCGTCGCTGCTGGTGTATCTGCCTGTTCAGCTATGGGGCGTGTTCGGCATGAAGCTGCATTTGCTGCCGCCCGAAAAGGGAAAATCGCTGTTTTTTTCGTTTCTTCGCCGCCTGCGGCAGCCGGACACATGCGTGACGGCGTTTTGGGCAGCACACCGCGATCGGCTGGCGGGGTGGTTTGCCCCTTTGCCGGAGGCGACGACGGTGGTGATCTCGGCGTCGCCCGCTTTTTTGCTGCGGGCGGTGTGCGAACAGGCGGGTGCGCAGGAAGTGCTCGCCACCGATATGGACAGTGCGACCGGACGGATTCGCGGGCGCAACTGTAAGGGTGCGGAAAAGGTGCGCCGTCTGCACGAACGCTTCGGGGAAGCGGTCACCGTGCGGTCGATGTATACCGATTCGGTGCGGGCGGACGCCCCGTTGCTGGCGCTGGCACAGCGCCGTTTTTTGGTGAAACACGGGCGGGTGACGGAATGGGAGGAACAGGGATGAAAGAGAAGCTCCATGCGCTGAGGGCGCGGATCGCCCTGCCGGAGCTGGCGGGCATTTTGCTGTCGGCGTGCGTGTTTTTGTTGCTGGTGAGTGTCCGGCAGCCGTTTTTGACGTTGACGGCGGCACACTGGTCGGCGACCGTTTTGGCGGTGTTGCTGGCGCTGTATGTCCGTTCGGATAAGCAAGCGCCGGCTTCGGCGACGGTGCTGCCCCTGCTGCAAAAGGCCGCGTATGTTTATCTTGCCAAAGCGGCGGCGCTGTGGCTGGGCATGGTGGGACTCGACTGGACGGCGACCAAGTCGCTGGCGCTGATCGTGGCGGCGGAGCTGATTTTGTTGCCGTCGCAGTGCCGCGCGGACAGCGGAGCGATGTTGCTGTGCAAGGGATTGCTGGCGGCGTGCTGCGCTGTGTGCGCGGGCAGTCTCGATCGCTCGTATGACGCGGAAGACCCGTTGACGGTCGCCTCCATCTTTCTGACAGGCACGCTGGCGCTGCTTCTCTTTTACCGCCTGCCCTTTGCTTCCTATGCGCAAGCCGTTCGTTCGCACGGCAAGCGGGTTTGGGCGTTTACCGCAGTGATGACGGCGGGGATGCTGTGGGCTGTCGGACCGCAAATACGCGAACCGCTGCGGCAGTGGTTGGATGCGTATCATGTCGCCGTTTACGACAAGCTGGCAGGCAACGTGAGCTTTGTCTGCGTTGCCGTCGTGCTGTTTTGGCTGTTTTCGCTGCTTTGTCATCTGGCGCTGCCGCCTGTGCGGCGGTTTTTCCGCGGGTTTGACCGCTTTGACAAAGGCTATCTGGCGGTCAGTATGCTGCTGTACACGGCGGTGGCGGTCGTGTTGGCGATGACCACCGACGCGTTCACGCACCCGTGCGGGGATATGTTTACCTATGACAACATTTTCACATCGGATACCCGCCTGCTGACACAGGGCTACTATAACGTGTTCACCTGCATGAACTACGCGGAAAACGATATCCGCCAGATGCTGTTCGGCGTGGTGGGCATCCCGATGGGGACGCTGGCGATGGGGTTTGCGTTTCTCGCCAATTTCCTCAACGTATTTTTGTCGCAGCCGCTGAACTACTGGCATTTGTTCGGCATCGGACTGCTGCTTCAGCAGGCGCTGCTGATGTCGCTGACCGCCATTATGCTGCGGCGCATCCTCCGCACGATGATTCGGGACGGCTACGCTAAGCTGTTCACCGTGTTTTTCGCGTTGTCCTACAGCACGGTCGTGTTCACTTTTATCGTGGAACAATATGTGCTGGGGCTGTTCACACTGGTCGCGTTCGTGTATGCGCTGACCTGCGACTATTCCGAACGCAAGGCGTGTACCGGCATGGTCTGCGCTACCGGTACCATGACCCCCAGCGCGGCGAGTTTTTTGATGCTGCCGCTGTCCGATCGGCGCTTCTCGCTGCGTGAGCTGCTGGTGATCGCGGTCAAGACGCTGGGGCTGTTTTTGGCGGTTTGCCTGCTGTTTGGGCAGTTGACGCAGTTGGTGCATCTGCGGGAATCGCTGACCGGCATGGTCGGCGGCTTCGGCGGTGTGGCGCTGTCCGCCGAGGAGAAGATCCGGCAATACTTGGAGGCGGTTTCGCAGATGCTGCTGTCGCCCGTGCTGACGACGCAGCCCGCACCCGAGGGGGCAACCGCCATCGTGCCGGTGGCAGGGCGTTTGGTCGAGCAGATCATCGGTGCGGTGATCGCGGCGGTCGCACTGATCGGCGTGGTCGCCAAGGGACGGCGTCACGGCGGTGCCCGCATCGCCGCGTACTGGCTGCTGATCTCGGTATTTGTGCTGATCATCATCGGCTGGGGCGCGCGGGAACACGGCATGATCCTGTATGCGTCGTATTTCTACTGGGCGTTTTTCCTGTTGATCGCCTGTGCGTTCGATGCGGTGTTTCGTCGGATCGAGTGGGTGGGGACGGTGCTGCTGCTGGCCGGTATCGCCGCCGTCGGCGTGTACAACCTCTATGGCTTCTGGCAGATGTTCCGCATGGCGTGTGAGTATTATCCCGTTTTCAAGTGAAAAGTTTCGGAAATTTGGCGGAACGGCTTTACAGAAATGCCAAAATATAGTACACTATATCCATATAATGACGCTGTTGGCAGGAGGAATGCAGAATGACCCCGAAATATAAACGCATTTTGTTGAAACTCAGCGGTGAAGCCATGGCAGGCGACGCCAAAACCGGTCTTGATTTCGATACCGTGCTGCACATTTGCAGCGCGATCAAGGAATGCGCCGACGCAGGTGTGCAGATCGCCATTGTGGTGGGCGGCGGCAACTTCTGGCGCGGACGTTCCAGCGGAAAAATGGATCGCACCCGCGCCGACCACATGGGTATGCTCGCGACCACCATCAACGCGCTGGGCTTGGCGGACGCGCTGGAGCAGTTGGATTGCCCCGTGCGCGTGCAGACAGCCATCGCTATGAACCAAATCGCCGAGCCGTACATCCGCAACCGCGCGGTGCGTCATCTGGAAAAGGGACGCGTCGTCGTGTTCGGCTGCGGAACGGGCAACCCCTTCTTCTCGACCGACACCGCCGCAGCGCTGCGTGCCGCCGAGATCGAGGCGGACATCATTTTCAAAGCGAGCATGGTAGACGGCATCTACGACAGCGATCCCAAGAAGAATCCGAATGCGGTGAAGTTTGACGAGCTGTCCTATCTCGATGTGCTCAACCGCGACCTCAAGGTGATGGATTCCACCGCCGCGACTTTGTGCCACGACAACGGTCTGCCGCTGCTGGTGTTCAATCTGGAGGACCCGCAAAACATCGTCCGCGCGGTGGCGGGCGAACCGATCGGCACGATCGTGCATTAATTTCAGACAGAGAGGGAGATTGACAGATGGAACAGGTATTTCAGACTGCGGAAGAAAAAATGAAGAAATCGGTGGGGGCGCTGCTGAACGAGTACGCGTCCATCCGCGCGGGACGTGCCAATCCCGGTATATTGGATAAGATTTCCGTGGAATATTATGGAGTAGACACCCCGTTGCAGCAGGTCGCGTCGGTGTCCGTGCCGGACGCGCGCACGCTGCTGATCACGCCGTGGGATAAATCCACGCTGAAAGCGCTGGAAAAGGCGATTTTGATATCGGATATCGGCATTAACCCGCAAAACGACGGCGCTACGCTGCGTCTGGTGTTCCCGCCGCTGACGGAGGAGCGCCGCAAGGAATTGGTCAAGGGTGCGCAGAAGTACGGCGAGGACGCCAAGGTGGCGGTGCGCTCCATTCGCCGCGACGCGATGGAAAAGCTGAAGTCCATAAAGAAAAACGGCGATATCACCGAGGATGATCTGAAAAACGCGGAAAAGAAAATGCAGACGCTGACGGATAAATACTGCAAGGAGATCGACGAGGAAGCGGCTGCCAAATCCAAGGAGATCCTCGAACTGTAAACGGGAGGTAGGCACATGCGCCTTCTCGAACGATTCAAGAAACAAGCGCCCCCGGCGATAGAGAGTCTGCCGCCGGAGGCGCTGCCCGTGCATATCGCCATTATTATGGACGGCAACGGCCGCTGGGCGAAACAGCGCGGGCTGCCGCGATATGCCGGTCATGTGACCGGCGCGAAGGTGTTCCGCACGATCACCAAGCACTGTGAAAAGCGCGGCATCCGCTATCTCACCGTGTACGCGTTTTCCACCGAAAACTGGAAGCGCCCGCAAAAAGAAGTGGACGCGATCATGGATCTGCTGCGGGATTACCTGAAGGAGTCGCTGGCGGATTTCAAGACGGAAAACATCCGCACGCGTTTTATCGGCGACCGCACGGTGCTGGCGCCGGATATCCAGGCGCTGATGGCGGAGGCGGAGGAATCCACCGCGCACAAGACCGGCATGACGCTCAATATCGCGCTCAATTACGGCGGTCGGCTGGAGCTGACGCAGGCAATGGTGCAGATGGCGCGCGAGGTGCAGGCGGGTACGCTGTCGCCGGAGGAGATCGATGAGACGACGGTCGAGCGGCATTTGTATACCGCCGGACAGCCCGATCCCGATTTGATTTTGCGTCCGAGCGGAGAGTATCGGCTGTCCAACTATCTCATCTGGCAGGCGGCGTATGCGGAATATGTGTTTATGGACGATATTCTGTGGCCGGATTTCAAGCCGGACGACCTGGACGCGGCGTTGCTGGAATACGCTCGCCGCAATCGCCGTTTCGGCGGGATTTGAACAAATAAGGATGGATCGTGAACGATGAAAGCTCGTGTTTTGACAGGGATTTTCGGCGGCGGCGCGCTGTTGGCATATCTCTTGTTTTTGCCGCCGATCTTCACGGTGTCGCTGATGACGCCGGTGTGCGTGCTGGCGATGTATGAGATTCTGGCGGTCACCAACATCGTGTCTCATCGCGAATTGACGGCGGCGGCGATGCTTTTTGCCGCCGTTGTGCCGTTTTTTCGCGTGGAGACGGGGCTTTGGTTTCCGGCGGCGGCACTGTTTGTGTATACGGCGGTGCTCGGCTGCATACAAGTGAAGTATCATGCCACACTAAAGGCGGAGCAGACCGGTTTCGTCTTTTTTGTGTCCACCGTGATCCCGCTGTCGCTGTCCTGTCTCGGGTATTTGCGGCTGCAAGGGGAGCACGGGCTGTTTTATGTGCTGCTCGCGCTGATCATGCCGTGGTTTGCGGATATCGGCGCGTATTTTGTCGGTACGCTGTGCGGCAAGCACAAGCTGTGCCCCAACATCAGCCCCAAGAAAACCGTCGAGGGCTTGATCGGCGGCATTGTGGTGTCGGTCGGCGTCACTTTGCTGGCGGCGTGGGTGTATGTACGCTTTTTCGCCCATGAGGCTGTGGTATGCTGGTGGCAGTTGGCTGCGCTGTCGCTCGTATGCGCGCCGCTGTCGGTGCTCGGCGACCTGTTCGCCTCGATCATCAAACGGCAGAGCGGTGCGAAGGATTACGGGCATCTGATCCCCGGTCACGGCGGCGTGATGGATCGGTTTGACAGCTTGATCTTCACCGCACCGGTGCTGTATTTGGTGGTGCTGGCCTGCCCGTTTATACGGTGAATGGAGTAACATGATGGAACAAAAGCGTTTGGTGGTGCTGGGCAGCACCGGCTCGATCGGTGTGCAGGCGCTGGAGGTGGCGGAAAAGCGCGGCATGAAGGTGCTGGCGTTGGCGGCGAACCGCTCTGTCGCAAAGGCGGAGGAGCAGGCGCGGCAGTGGAGTCCGTCTGTCATCGCGATGTACGACGAACAAGCGGCGGCGGAGCTGCGGGTTCGTCTGGCGGACACGCCTATCCGCGTGCTCAGCGGCATGGAGGGCGTGTGCGAATTGGCGTCGTTGCCCGAAGCGGATATCGTGCTCAACGCCGTCGTCGGCATGGTCGGGCTGCGTCCGACGTTGGCGGCGATCGAGGCGGGACACACGGTGGCGCTTGCCAACAAAGAAACGCTGGTGGCGGGCGGCGCGGTCGTGATGGCGGAAGCCGCCAAGCGCGGGGTGCGCATTTTGCCCGTGGACAGCGAGCATTCGGCGATTTTCCAGTGTTTGCAGGGCGCGCCGACCAATCGCGCGGTCAAGCGGCTGATTCTCACCGCGTCGGGCGGTCCGTTTTTCGGCAAAACAGCGGCGGAGCTGGCGGCGGTCACACCCGCCGACGCGTTGAAGCATCCCAACTGGAACATGGGGGCGAAGATCACCATCGATTCCGCCACCATGATGAACAAAGGGCTGGAACTGATCGAAGCGCGGTGGCTGTTTGATCTGCCGCCTTCCCGCATCGATATCGTGGTGCACCGCGAAAGCATCGTGCATTCGTTGGTGGAATACGACGATCACGCAGTGCTGGCGCAATTGGGACTGCCGGATATGCGCGTACCGATCCAGTACGCGCTGACCTATCCCGAGCGGTATCCCTCGCCGGTGGGACAGTTGGATCTGGCATCCTGCGGCAGTCTGACCTTCTGCGCGCCGGATGACGAGACCTTCCGCGGACCGTCGATCTGCCGCGAAGCGATCACCCGCGGCGGGCTGTATCCCGCCGCCGTCAACGCCGCCAACGAACAGGCGGTGGCGCTGTTTCTGGAGGGGCGCATCGGCTTTGCGGATATCGCCCGACTGACGGCGGCACCGCTTGCGCAGCCGCTCGGCGACGGCAATTTGGAAGATATTTTGCGTATTGATCAAGACATGCGCCGCGAAACGCTGGGCGCGATCTCATAAAGGAGTGAGCAGATGGCGGTTTTACTGTCGATCGGTAAGATTTTGGCGGCGATCCACGAATTCGGGCATTTCATCATGGCGAAAGCGACCGGCGTGCGCGTCAATGAGTTCGCGATCGGCATGGGGCCGAAGCTGTTCAGCTTCGGCAAGGGCGAGACGACATATACCATTCGGTTGTTCCCCGTCGGCGGTTTTTGCGCCATGCAGGGGGAAGACCCCGAGGTGGAAATGCCGCGCGCGATGGGCGGCAGCGGCAAAGCAGAGGAGGACGCGGCTTTTGCGGAGGGGGCAGAGGGCACGGAACAGACCGAGCCGGTTCTGCCGTCCGCCAAAGACCCGCGTTCCTTCTGCAACAAAAAGGTGTGGCGGCGTATCGTGATCGTCGTCGCGGGCGCGGTGATGAATCTGGTGCTCGGCTTTGTGCTGCTGCTGGTGTATAACGGCGTGTGCGCCGCACCGCAGCAGGACGGCACGGTGCTGTTCCCGACGATGACGCTGTACAGCGTGCCGGAGGACTGCCCCGCATATGCGACGGGATTGCGCCAAGGCGATACGATCCTGCGCATCAACGGCAGCCGTGTGTTGACCACCATGGATATGGGCATGCTGATGCAGAGTGATGAGGACGGCGTGCTGGATATGGTCGTGCGCCGCACGGTGGACGGCGAAGAGCAGCAGGTGTCGCTGCCCGGCGTGACGTTTGAACTGGTCGAAGCGGAGGACGGCACGCGGTATCTGCGCTATCCGTTTGTGCTGGTCGGCGAGGAACGCGGCGTGTGGAACACCGTCACCTACTCGCTCAAAAGCGAATATTCCATCGGCGTGATGATCTGGCGCAGTCTCGGCGAGATCATCACCGGTAAATACGGGCTGAACGAACTGTCCGGTCCGGTCGGAACGGTGAATATCATCGGCGACGCGGTGGCGGATGTGGTGACCGAAGCGGATCACATGGCGAGCGTGCGGTCGCTGCTGATGTTGATCGTGATGATCACCGTCAATCTCGGTGTGTTCAACCTGCTGCCCATCCCGGGTTTGGACGGCGGGCGGCTGATGTTTTTGATATTCGAGGGCGTCACGCGGCATCCTGTCCCCGCCAAATACGAGGGTATCGTGCATTTTGTGGGGCTGGTGCTGCTCATGCTCTTCATGTTGGTCGTCACCTTCGGTGACATCACGAAATTGTTTGCTTGATGGGGGAATGGTCATGAAATGCGCGTCTCGCAAAACGGTGTACGCAGGCGGTGTGGCGATCGGCGGCGATCATCCGATCTCGGTACAGTCCATGCTGAACGTGCCCGCACACGATATCGCGGGCAATGTCGCGCAGGCGAAAGCGCTGGAAGCGGCGGGCTGCGACATCCTGCGCGTGTCTGTCCCCGACAAGGCGTCAGTGGCGCTGATTCCCGCATTGAAGGAAGCGGTATCCATCCCGATCGTGGCGGATATCCATTTCGACTATCAACTGGCGCTGGAAGCGGCGGCGGCGGGGGTGGATAAAATTCGCATCAATCCCGGCAACATCGGCGGACGCGAACAAGTGAAGGCGGTGGCGGATGCGTGCCGCGTGCGCGGCATCCCCATCCGCATCGGCGTAAACGGCGGCTCGCTGGAAAAGGAGATTCTCGCGAAATACGGGCATCCCACGGCGGAAGCGATGCGCGACAGCGCCCTGTATCATGCGGGGCTGCTGGAGCAATGCGACTTCGGCGATATTGTGCTGTCGCTCAAATCCTCCAACGTGGCGACGATGGTGGAAGCGTATGAATGTGTCGCCGCTTGCTGCGATTACCCGTTGCATCTCGGCGTGACCGAAGCGGGAACGCCGCGCATGGGCTTGCTCAAATCCGCCGCCGGTATCGGCAGTCTGCTGCTGCGCGGCATCGGCGACACCATCCGCATCTCGCTGACCGCCGATCCGGTGCGTGAGGTGGAGGCGGGGCTGGATCTGTTGCAGGCGCTGGGTCTGCGAAACGACCGCCCGACGCTGATCTCCTGCCCGACCTGCGGGCGCACGGCGATTGATCTGATCGGCATCGCCGAAGAAGTGGAACAGCGGCTGCGTGCCGTTCACCGCCCGTTGACCGTGGCGGTGATGGGCTGCATCGTCAACGGCCCGGGCGAAGCGCGCGAAGCGGATATCGGCATCGCGGGCGGCAAGGGCAAGGCGGTGATCTTCCGCAAAGGCGAGGTGCTGCGCACCGTGTCGGAAGAGCAGGCGGTGGACGCGTTGATGGCGGAAATCGAACAGTTATAAGCGACGGGGAGGAACCAAGCGATGAACAACCCCCGGTTTCGGGATGTGTTTGAAAAGTATATACAGGATGACGCGCTGCTGACCGCCTTTGGCGACGGCGAAGTGGCGGGGATGCATCTGAATCACAGCCGCACGGTACTGCAAGTG
>CAJKXG010000012.1 GCA_905203795.1 uncultured Oscillospiraceae bacterium
CAACGTGCAGATGAACTACTGGCTCGCCGAGCAGACCAACCTCAGCGAATGCCATACCCCCGTACTCGAATACATCACCAGCCTTGTCCCGCGCGGAACGGAAACGGCGCAGTACTATCACACCACGCAGGACGGCGGCGAGGTGCGCGGCTGGACAACGTACCATGAAAACAACATCTGGGGCAACACCGCTCCTGCCGTGTCCGACGCGTTCTACTTCCCGGCAGGCGGCGCATGGCTGTGCCAGGATATTTGGGAGCGGTATGCGTTCACGATGGATAAGGAATTCCTCGCGGACAACTATGACACGTTGCTGCAAGCGGCGCTGTTCTGGGTGGATACGCTGTGGGAGGACGAGCGCGACGGTACGCTGGTCGCCAGCCCGTCCTATTCGCCGGAGCACGGCGCTTACTCGCTGGGCGCTTCGTGCGACCAGACCATCATTTGGGAGTTGTTTGAGGAAGTGCGCAAAGCGAGCGAAATCCTCGGCAAATCGAATGATCCCGAAGTGAAAGAAGTGCTGGCGGCGCAGGAAAAACTGCATCTGCCGGAGATCGGTCTCGGCGGCGAATACCTCGAGTGGAAAGACGAACTGAAAATGGATCTCAACGGCGACGGCGGACATCGTCACGTCAACCAACTGTACGGCTTGCATCCCGGTACGCTAGTGGTCGCGGGTCGCAGCGATGAGGACGACGAAAAAGTCGAAGCGATGAAGAAAACGCTGGTCATTCGCGGCGACGGCGGCACGGGCTGGAGCAAGGCGTGGAAGATCAACTTCTGGGCGCGTCTGCGCGACGGCGATCATGCGGGCGTCATGGTCAACCAGATTCTGAAGGAATCCACGCTGACCAACCTGTTTGATACCCACGCGCCCTTCCAGATCGACGGCAACTTCGGCGCAACGGCGGGCATGACCGAAATGCTGCTGCAAAGCCAGGGCGATTCGATCGATCTGCTCGCGGCGTTGCCCACCATGTGGGCAACCGGCAGCGTGACCGGCTTGCGCGCACGCGGTAACTTTGAAGTGGATATGGCATGGGAAGACGGTGCGCTGACCTCTGCGACCGTCACCTCGCTGGCGGGCGAGACCTGCACGCTGAGTGGCGCAAACATGGCGAATGCGACGATTCTGGATGCCGACGGCAACGAAGTAACCGTCACCCGTGAGGGCAACACCGTCACCTTCGACACCGCGAAGGACGCGACCTACACCGTGAAGGTGGAGGCGCAGGAGGAACCGCCGGTGGATGAGTTCCTGCTCGGCGACGTGGATGAAAACGAACAGGTGGATTCTTCCGACGCGCGCATGGTGCTGCAAGCGTCGGTGAACAAGATCGAGCTGACCGAGACGCAGAAAAAAGCGGCGGATGTGGACGGCAACGACGTGATCGATTCCTCCGACGCGCGCTCGATCCTGCAAAAAGCGGTCAACAAGATTGACAAATTCCCGATAGAGTGATACACTGGTAAAAACGGGGGCGGGCCAACAGCCCGTCCCCGTTTTCTTCGGTAAAGAAAGGAAGGATATTTATGACAGCCGGTAAAAAATCCGCGCTGACCTTGCGTTATCGACAACCTGCCACCCAGTGGGAATCCGAAGCGCTGCCGCTCGGCAACGGTTATCTCGGTGGGATGGTGTTCGGCGGTGTGGCACGCGAACGTATCCAGATCAATGAACATACGCTGTGGTCGGGCGGTCCGGGCGCAGACGCTGATTATAACGGCGGCTCGTTGGCGGAGCAAAACAACGCCCGCGAAGCGCTGATGGCACTGCGCCGGAAATTGCAGGACAAAATGACCGCGTTTACGCGCGAGCACAAAGCGCATCCGGACAAGGAAGGGCACATCGTCGCGGCGGATTACGCGCCGGAAGACGAGGAAATGCGCGAACTGATTAACCGCCTGATGGGCGAGAAAAACCGATTTGGCTCGTATCAGACGTTGACCGATCTGCGCATCGATTTCCCGCACAACGAGGAAACGGTCACGCGGTACACCCGCACGCTGGATCTGTCCCGCGCGGCGGCAACCATCCGCTACATGTGCGACGGTGTGACCTACACGCGCGAATATTTCATCAGCTATCCCGCCAATGTGCTGGCGGTGCGGCTGACTGCCAGCCAAGCGGGCGCGCTCACCTGCACGCTGTCTCTGGAAACCGAGCAGCCCGCCGTCCACATGACCACGTCGGACAACACGATCACGCTGACCGGCAGACCCGCCGACCACCGCGAGGATGCGCTGCGGTTCGCCGGTGTATTGCAGGTCAAGGCGGAAGGCGGCACGCTGTCTCCTGATGGCAATACTTTGCGTGTAATCGGCGCGGACGAAGTGGTGGCGCTGTTCTCCGGCGCGACCAATTATCAGCAGTGCATGGACGACAGCTACAACTATTTCAGCGACCGCGATCCCGCAGCTGCGGCGACGGCGGCGGTGGAACAAGCGGCCACCATGTCCTATCGTGCGCTGTATCGTGCGCATCTCGCCGACTACACCGCCCTGTTTGACCGCGTGACCCTATCGCTGGGCGGCGATGCGGGCAACAAATTCACCGACGAGCTGCTCGCCGGCTACACCAAAACCAACACGCGCGAAGAAGACATGGCGCTGGAGGAACTGTACTATCAGTACGGTCGTTACCTGTTGATCGCGTCCTCGCGCCCCGGCTCGCTGCCCGCGAACCTGCAAGGCATCTGGGCGGAGGGGCTGAATCCGCCGTGGGGTGCGGATTATCACACCAATATCAACCTGCAAATGAACTACTGGCTGGCGGAACAGACCAACCTCAGCGAATGCCACACGCCTGTGTTCTCCTATGCGGAAAGCCTTGTCCCGCGCGGACGCGAAATGGCGAAGCAGTATTACTGCACCGCCGACGGCAAGGATGTGCGCGGCTGGGTGATCCACCACGAAAACAATGTCTGGGGCAACGCGGCGCCGGGCGTCTGGTACTGGGGCTTCTATTTCCCCGCGGGTGCGGCGTGGCTGTGCCAGGACGTCTGGGAACACTACGCGTTCACGATGGACAAAGCGTTCCTCGCGGAGCATTATGATATGATGCTGCAAGCGGCGTTGTTCTGGGTGGACAATCTGTGGGAGGACGAGCGCGACGGCAAGCTGGTCGCCAACCCGTCCTATTCGCCGGAGCACGGTCCGTATTCCATCGGCGTCGCGTGCGATCAGGCGATCATTTGGGAACTGTTTGAGGAAGTGCGCAAGGCAAGCGAAGTGCTCGGCTACGACACCCCCGAGGTGCGGGAGGTGCTGGCGGCGCAAAAACGCCTGTCGCTGCCGGAAATCGGCTTGGCCGGTGAATATCTGGAGTGGAAAGACGAGCTGCAAATGGATATCGACGGCAGCCCCGAGGGCGACGGTCATCATCGTCACGCCAACCAGTTGTACGGTCTGCATCCGGGCACGCTGGTCGTCGCCGGTCGCAGCGAAGAGGACGACCGCTATTTGGAAGCGATGAAAAAATCGCTGACCATGCGCGGCGACGAGGGCACCGGCTGGAGCAAAGCGTGGAAGATCAACTTCTGGGCGCGTCTGCGGGACGGCGATCACGCGCAACTGATGGTGCAGCAGATCCTGCGCCATTCCACCCTCACCAACCTGCTGGACACGCATCCGCCGTTCCAGATCGACGGCAACTTCGGCGCAACCGCCGGTATGACCGAAATGCTGCTGCAAAGCCAGGGCGACGTGATCGAATTGCTGCCTGCGCTGCCAAAAGCATGGGCGACGGGGCGCGTGAACGGTCTGCGCGCGCGCGGCAATTTTGAGGTCAACATGAAATGGGCAGACGGCGCGCTGACCGATGTGACGGTGATTGCCGGTGCAGGCGGGCGCTGTGTACTGCGCGCCGACCGTTTGGGACGCGCGGTAGCGGACACCCGCGTCACCGTGCTCGACCGCAACACCATCGCTTTTGACGCCGTTGAGGGAAAACGCTATCGCTTCCTGCTGTAATCATATACAGTCAAGACCACCCCTAAGAGGGGTGGTCTTGAGGAGCGGCCTATAAGGCCTTGATAAAAGCCAACGCCTAAAAGACGCTGGCTTTTACTTTGTTCAAATCACGGTGGTTTGATTACTCGCTACCCTTAAAAGGGGCTACAAATTCTTTCTTGCTCAAACCATTTTCACTCTGATCCTGTTCATCCTGCTCTTGAATATATTGAGGTATGCTCACTAAAATATGCATGTGATTCGGCATTATGTTTCCCTCTATTATTTCTACGCCTTTCCACTTACATAAATCTCTGATAAGCTGCCGTATATTTTTCCTCAATTCATAGTATATAATTTTCTTCTGTACTTGGGCGGAAATACCAAATGATGCCTGCGCACCTATTTTGTATGTGCTAAACTATTTGTCATAAAGAACATCCTATCTGCTTGATTGGTGGCTTAAACACCCACCAGTATATCAGAAAGGATGTTCCTTTGCTGAAGCTTTAATTCTTCCCGCATAGCTGGCGTTTTTTTACGCCAGCCGTGGGCTGTCCTTCTTTTGCTAAAGCACTAATCAGTACCTTTCTGCTCACCGCAAACATGGCAGGTGTCGCTGTCATTGGTAATATCAGCACCGTATTTTTTGCAGAACTCGCAATTATCTGGTTCAGAAATGATTACAGCAGGTTCTTCAACGATTTCCGTACCGCACTTGCGGCAGAATCTACTATTTTCGATAAGTTTCGCACCGCACTTATGGCAAAAGAGAACTTTGTCAGTATCAACAGTCGGCTCTTCGTTTAAGTAAATATACTGCTTTGCATATTTACCACACTTCGGACAAGCATGAAAGAAGTTCTCATCTCTGTATCCGCAAGACATACATTCGGTGATACGGTTAGAATTATCTTCAAAACGATCGTTTTTAACTGGATTTATTCTTTTTTCAAAATATTTTACATTCAAACGATACCATACAAAGTAACTAATTACAAACACAATAGCAAACATTATAAGAGCAGAACCGATCTCCAATTCGCTCTTGATGTATTGTTTCACACCCTGTTGATAGGACATATTGATCGTTTCAAATAGCAAAACACCCTTTACAAAGCACACGAAATCGACATAATCACCGCTTGACTTTACTGCTACAATCACACTTAAAATCGGTTGTGCAATAGCGACCGCAAAATATAATAACATCCACCAATTACTTACATAAACGTCGGTGTACTGCATAAAGTCATCGATGACGGAAAACACCATCAAACAAGCGAACCACGGTCTTATCTTGGTATAAAAGGTAAACCATTTCGTCCCGAGTTGTTTGTTCATTTTCATATCACTCATTTGTATCACTCCTTTACTATTTTAGTGCCGCATTTATGGCAGAAATCACTGTCTAATGGCAATGCCTGTCCGCAATTTTTGCAAGTGATAGTCGGTTCGATATTGCTCGGCGGTTCAGTCGTAGGTGTACTGTAGATCGGTGTGTAGTTGGTAGTCTCGGCCTTCTTCTTACAAGATATTATAATAGTAGCGATCACAATCACTGCTACGATAATCAATAGCACCACAACGGCGATTACACCTGAATTATTATCAGAGTTGTTTTTTGTATTATTGGAAGTAGTATTGTGGGAAGAATCAACACCACCTACATTGGAAACGGTGGGGTACTGTACACTTTTTAGTAAACTCTCAAAGTCGGAGTACAATTTATGGGTACTTGTTCCGCCAAACTGGAACACATACATCCAACCGTTGTTAATATAAACCAACTGAGTCATCGCCACCGAAATATCTACACCATAAGCATCGGATGAATAGTTGGCTTCACCCTTAAAATATTGCACTCCGTTATATGTAACGGTAGAAATCTTATCCGCAGTCGTGTTATACACAGCTGCAATATCAGATTTTGTAAAAGCAGAATTGTTCAGATCAGAACGAGTATAACCTACTCTATCAGATGCAGACATCTGACTCCACATATCCGTGCTGCCATAAATCATTACACAACCGTCTTCTTTGGTGGAAACAAACTTGACATCGATGAACTCTCTGTCTTTCGAGAACTCTTCTTGTTTCCAGTTGGCGGGAACGGTAAATGTTACACCACTTTCGGTGTCTGTATGGACAAATGAATTCGTATCTTCGCCAGCATCTGAAACAGGCGGTGCTTGATCATATTTAATGCTATCCACAATTGTTTTAATGGTAGTTTCCTGTCTGGAGGAAAGACTCCCTTCGTAAGACCGCATTGTAAAATTCATTGCCTTACCATCGTATATGGTATAGTACTGCAAACCGTGAACTGTATTGTCTGTGTCGGTGAAATACAATCGAACAAACTTGGCCTGCGAGTGCTGGTAAATTTCATATTTTGAAACATTAATACCGTAGTTGGTGTACTGATTTATCAGTGTTGAAACAAGAGTATTCAGTATCGTATCACTTAACAAACTGAAATTACTCAAATTGTTTTCCATCATCGTAACAACAACTTCTTCGTTGTATGTATCGGAGATGGCATTCAAATAGATGTTGCTGCTCTCAAACTGACTAATAAGTTCAGATTTCGTAGTGCCCAAATCACTAAATATCGGATCACTGGCAGGAGTATCTCTTGTGATAACCGAATAACCTGTTGGAATGGAGACTTGAAGTTCTAACTCGTCAAGAGCGTATGTGTTAGATGCAGCAAAAACCGTGTTGCAAGAAAATGCTAAAACGGCAATTATAGTTAAAACAACAGCTAAAAACCGTTTCATCATGCTATGTATCTCCTTTTAGTAGAATTCTAATATAAAAAAGTGCGTGACCGTGAAGCCACGCACCGAAAAACGCAACTCCAATTGTCGCCAAACAAATCAAATCAGAACGGAAGTAGTTTCACACCCTAACTCGTGGAATTTACGTTTTTACCAAATTCTAAAATTAGGATGTGGAAAAAGGGTATAGTATTCCCTTGGGAAACTGCCGCTTTTCCCGATTTTTTGATTTATTTGGCTTAATTATTATAACACACTCACTCTCAAAATAAAAGAGATTTTGATAAAGTTGCGAAAAATGTAGTTTTTTATAGCAAAAGACTGCGTCTAGTTTTACAATTTTGAGCGTATTAACTTGAAAAACGGCCTCACTCCGTTTGAAATCCGGAGCAAGGCCGTGTAATTCGTCGCTTTTTCTACGACAGGGTGCTTTTTTCTTTGCCTACTGAATTGGGAGCAGTCCAGAGCCATCCTCCGACGGGGTTCGTTTATGCGTATTTTGCCTTAAAACGCCGTGATTTTGCCGACGGCGTATTGCAGCACCATACGGGCGTCGCTGCTGTCCACACTGTCATCGCCGTTGACGTCCGCCATCGCCGTTTGCACATCGTTCAATTCCGCTTTGCCGACGGCGGCTTGCAGAATCACGCGCGCATCCGAGCTGTCGATGTTGCGGTCGCCGTTGACATCGCCCTTACTGCCGTATTCCCGCAGATAGAAGGTGACCGCGCTGCTTTCAAACAGCATCTCATTCAGATTCTCCAACAGCGTCGGCATCTCTTCTTCCAGGATATCGAACAACATATCCACCGCTTTGATCGGCTGTCCGTTTTCGTCCAACACACGTTTGCCGTCCTCATCTAGCAGATAGCCGTCCTCGTCCATGTCAAATATGGCGAATGCGGGAGGTATGTCGTAGCCGCCCAGCACCATTTCCGCATAGTCGCGCAGCGGCATGGTTTCGCCGTAAAGCGTCAGGTTGCCGTCCTCATCCAGCATGTCTGCCTTGGTCAGCAGGGTGCCATCCTCATCGGTCAACGCTACCTCCGTCGGGAAGATCAGCGCATCGTTCTCGTCATAATAGAAGAACAGATAAAACAGCTCCTCATCCGGAATATCCGAACTGTCGCCGTACATCTCATCCGCCATGGCGCGCAGATCCGTCGGTTCGCCGCCGATCGTCATGATCGCGCCGTTGATCTGCACATCTTCCCGATAGATCGGCTCGCCGTTTTCATCCGTTACCGGCACTTCCTGCATCATCCACACATAGCCGTCCTCATCGACCGTGAACAGCAGCTCGAACACCTCGTCGTCGGTCATACCATCAAGCATACTGCTGATATCCGACAAGTCTGACAGCGAACGCAGCATGTCTTCGATCATCGCGCGCACTTCTTCATTCGTGCGCATCTCCGCGATCAGATTTTGCAGCAGCGGCGCCAGTTTTTCGGTGTCCACGTACAACGCGATCGTATGCGGACCTGTGCCGATCACCGTGAAGGTTTCCTCCTCCAGCGACTGCGGCTTGCCGTCCACCGTTTTCAACAGCAGCTCTGTCCAGCCGGATACATCCGGCAGTTCCTCACCCTCCGGCAGTTCGATCGCCGCCAGCAATTCCTCCACCGGCGGCTTACGCACATACAGTTTCACGCTGTCTGCATCGACCAATTCGCCGTCCTGCGGCATCTGAGACGCATTGATGAACATCGGCAGCAACGCCTTGAATGCCGCTTCCATATCCATCGTCACGCCGAGCATCTCCAGTTGCGCCGCCAATTCGTCCAGTTCGTCGCTCATCTGCTCCATCAGCGTGGGGAGCTTCGCTTCAGCGACTGGGATCAGCTTATCCACATACGCCACCGTCGCCGCATCGGTCATATCCAGCCGGTTGTCGGTGACGCAGATAAGCGGCAAAACATCAAACTCGTCCATGGGCGACAAATCCGTGATCGCATTGCCGCTCAGATCCAGCGTTTCCAGATTGACCAACGCCGTCAGCGCCGACCAATCCGTGATGCCGCAACTCGGCAGAAACAGTTCGGTCAGGCCCGCCGTCTGCGCAATCGTATCCAGCGCGTCGTCCGTCAGCGTTACGCCTTCGATATACAGCGACTCTAAGGACGTGCACAATTCCAGCCCTTTCAGCGAAGAAGACATCTCTTCACCGATGTAGTTGTATACCTCCAAATAGACCAGATTGGCCAAGTCGCCGCAGGTGATGCTTTCGGGCGGCTCTTCCTCGTCGCCCATCATCCAAACGGCGTTCACCATCGCCTCGTACAGCATCTCGTCCGGCACCATCTCCGCAGTCACAACCGTGTCCGGCGTTACTTCCGCCGACGCCGTCATGATCGTGCCGAAGCACATGCCCATGAGCAGGCACAGCGACAGCACCGCAGCCATCATTTTCTTCATACCAAATACTCCTTTCAGATTTTACGCAGAACAGACAGCTATTCTTGCTTATAATTATACAAGAAACAGGCATAAAACACAAGTTACATTTTTGTGATCTTTATATAAAGGCAATTTCTTACTCTTTTTCATGATTTCCCCCGGGAGGACAGAGATCTTTTGCAAAAGGACATGGCGGTCTTTTTGCATGGCAGTCAAGTGACCTATTCACGATATGAATGGGGATTGCGGGATATTCCCACCGACACCGACACGCCGTATCCCACCTCAAAATAAAAGCGACGAATCGCCTGCTCATCGGCAAGCAATTCGTCGCTTTTTTAATATGTCATGGTTATATGCGTTTCCGCTGTCCAAACAGGCGGCGATCCACACCGGTACGGGTGAGCAGGACAAACAGCAGCAAGCCGCCGATCGTACACACTGCCAATTGCGATACCCCGATCTCCAGCACACAGGTGGCGTAAATCCCCCATGTGAAGTGATCGAAATAGGCGACGGCAAGTTCCGCTCCCACGATCACGGCGTTGATCAACACCGGCGGCAGAGTGGACCACACAGGCAAGCCCTTGATGCGTTTTTCGCTCCACAGACGGGTCAGCAGTGCGGCGAGAAAGGTCGCGAGCGGACCGAGCAGCAGATCCCACATGCCGGCGGGATTTGCACCGACCGACAACCCGTACAGGTTGGACAGGAAGCAGCCCACCGTCAGCCCGGGGATGGCGGCAGGGGTGAACACCGGCAGGATGGTGAGCAGCTCAGACAAACGAAGCTGCAACACGCCGTAGTTCAGCTGCGGGAGCACCGCACACAGCGCAGCGTAGATAGCGGCAATCAAGGCTGCTATCACCAGTTGTTCGACTTTGGATTCTCTTTTCATGGTACAACGTCCTTCCATAGTTTTGATTTGGAGCCATCGCTCCGGTCAGGATGGTTTCGAACTGACCCACCTGCGGTGAGCAAACGACCCGGCTCAGGTGCGCGCCGCGTCTGCAAGAGAAATCCCCTCTCGCTGCTTCCCGATAACTGTACTACAAATACCAAAGAAAGTCAAGACCCGTGTGACCTGCGAAAACGGCGGACGCCGCTCATGTTTTCGCTTCATCCTCGGACACAACGCGGGCATACAAATAGGCATTCCCTTTTTTGCCGACGCGCCGGATGATCGCCAATTCCTCCAACAGCTTCATTGCCTGCCACAGACGGCGACCGCTCAAATGTGTCGCCTTGGCAAAATCGGCGGCAGTGAAGGGGACAGGCAGGGGCGGAAGCAAAGCGGCGTAGTCTGCGGGCGTGCGCAGCCACAAGCTGTCGCCGACCGCTGTAGGCAGCCGCTCTGCGCGGTGTGAGCCGCGTTTCCCGCCGTTGCCCCAGCCATCCAATAACCGATATTCCTCCACGTCCACTTCCCACAGCCGCACCGTCAACCGCTCGTTCGGAATCAGTTCGAGCAGCCAAAACAGCTCCGGTAATGCGTCCAAAAACCTACCCCGTTTTGGTGAGCGGCGCGGTGTCGTGGTTTCGCCGCTGTCCGGCTGCGTCCAGATCAGCCGTTTTTCGCGGATAATCGGTACGACCACTGTGACAGGGTAAAGGGGGAGCAGCGCCGCCAGCTTTTTTTGCAGCGGATGCAGCCCGACAGTCTGAACCTCGATGATTTGCTCGCCGTCGAAACAATCCGCCACATACCCGTTCAACGACACCTCATGGCAGCGTTCATCCGGCATCAGCAGCCATTTGAGAACAGCGTGCAGACTGCGTTCCCGCAAAGTGCCGATACCGGCTCCCTGCCCGAGCGCCTGCAAACCGCGTTCACGCGCTTCCTCGAAGTCCATTAACCTACCCCCCTTTTTTTGTTTATATAGTACGAATTGTATATTTTTATTAAAATTACCTATCCGTAAATTTACCCCTCTTGTTGATAGGGGCGGGTAAGCTCGAGCAGCCGCATGCCCAGCGTAACCGTCATGCGCAGCCCTTCCGGCTCATAGCTTTCCTCCTCCACCGCCCCCTCGCGGCGGCACTGCTCTGCCAGCGCGCCTTCGCGGAAGGGAAGCAGCAGCGTCACCCGACGGCGGTCGGGCGGCAGGACGGCGGCAATCGCGTCCAACATGGCGGGCCAGTGACCGCACTGATCCGCGCGTCCACCGCACCGAAATCCGCCGACGCCGCTTCCGCTTTGTCACATTTATTGAGCACTGTCAAAATCGGACGATCCCCGCAGCCGAGCTGCCCGAGCAGCTCCCGCGTCACCGCCAACTGTTCCTCCGCCTCGGGGGAGGACGTATCACAGAGGTTGAGGATCACATCCGCTTCCACCGCTTCCTCCAGCGTCGAACGGAACGCCTGCACCAACTGATGCGGCAGCCGCCGCACAAATCCCACCGTGTCGATGAGCAGCACCTGCCGTCCGTCCGGCAGACGCAGCGCCCGCGCGGTCGGGTCCAGCGTGGCAAACAATTGATCCTCCGCCAACACGCCCGCATCGGTCAGCCGATTGAGCAACGTGGACTTGCCCGCGTTGGTGTACCCCACGATGGCGACGGTGGTCACACCGTCCTTTTTGCGGCGGGCGCGACGCTCACCACGCCGCCGTTCCACATCCGCCAACTCCGCCTTGAGCGATGCGATGCGGCGGCGAATATGCCGACGGTCGCTTTCCAGCTTGGTTTCACCCGGTCCGCGCGTGGCGATGCCGCCGCCAA
>CAJKXG010000013.1 GCA_905203795.1 uncultured Oscillospiraceae bacterium
ATGAAAGAACTGCTGTTGACCATCGCCAAAGGGCTGGTGGACGATCCCTCCGCCGTCGTGGTGGAGGAGGACGCGCCGGATGAAAACGGCGTGATCGTGTTCCATCTGCACGTGGCGCAGGAGGACATGGGGCGTGTCATCGGCAAGCAGGGTCGCATCGCCAAGGCGATGCGCACCGTGATGCGTGCCGCGGCGACCCGTCAGGACGCCCACATCATGGTGGAAATCGACTGACAACGCACAAACGGGCGGGCAGCTTGCCTGCCCGTTTATTTGTATGAGAGAGGACGAAGAGCGCATGGCAAAAAAACGGTATCTGGAAGCCGGACAGATCGTCTCCACCCACGGCGTGCGCGGCGAAATGCGCGTGCAGCCGTGGTGCGATTCGCCGGAGGTGTTCGCCACGCTGAAAACGCTGTATCTGGACGAGGACGGCACCCGCCCCGTCAAGGTGAAATCGCGTCCGCACAAGACCATCGCGCTGATGAAAATGCAGGGCGTGGACACGGTGCAGGATGCGGCGGCGATGCGCGGGCAGATGCTGTATCTTGACCGCAAGGACGTGCGGCTGGAAAAAGGCGCGCATTTCATCTGCGATCTCATCGGCTTGCAGGTGCGGGACGCGGACAGCGGCGAGGTGTACGGCACGCTGACCGAGGTGAGCAGCACCGGTGCAAACGATGTGTATCACATGGACATGAACGGGCGCGAAATCCTGATTCCCGCCATCCCGCCGGTGATCATCGAGATCAATGTGGACGACGGGTATATGCGCATTCGCCCGCTGGCGGGGCTGTTTGATTGAGGATGATACGAGCATGAGAATTGATTTGATGACGCTGTTTCCCGACATGTGCGAAGCGGTGATGGGCGAAAGCATCATCGGGCGCGCGCGCGCCAAGGGGGCGCTGGAGGTGCACTGCCACCAGATCCGCGAATACACGCTGAACAAGCAGATGCAGGTGGACGACTACCCCTACGGCGGCGGGCAGGGGATGGTGATGTTCGCACAGCCGATCGCGGACTGCTTCCGCGCGGTGTGCGCCCAAACGGAAACGCGCCCGCACCTGATCTACATGTCGCCGCAGGGCGCGGTGCTGACACAGCAGCGCGCGGCGGAGCTGGCGGCGATGCCGAACCTGTGCATCCTGTGCGGGCACTACGAGGGTGTGGATGAACGCGTGCTGGATGCGTTGGTGGACGAGCAGATCTCCATCGGCGACTATGTGTTGACCGGCGGCGAACTGCCCGCGTTGGTGCTGGCGGATTGCGTGGCGCGGATGGTGCCGGGCGTCTTGTCGGAGGAAGCGTGCTTCACCGACGAAAGCCATTTCGGCGGACTGCTGGAATATCCGCAGTACACGCGTCCCGCGGTGTGGGAAGGGCGTGCGATTCCCGATGTTCTGCTGACAGGACACCACGCGAACATCGCCAAATGGCGGCGGGAACAATCGCTGCTGCGCACGCGGGAGCGCCGTCCCGACATGCTGGCGCGCGCCGAACTCACCGACGCCGACCGCGCGTTCTTGAAGAAACTGGAAGAAAACGGCGATTGACCGCTTATATATGACGAAAAGCCGGGACTGTTTCACACAGTCCCGGCTTTTTTTGCACATCGCGCTATGCCAGTTCGTTTCGTATCACGTCCGCGATCTGTTCCGCACAGCGGCGATACCCCTGCTCCGTGAGATGCAGCAGATCGCTGCACTTATAGCAAAACGGGTCTTGTGCGCACAACGCGTAAAGGTCGTTGACGGGAACGCTCAATTCCTTCATCAGTTCCGTGGCCGCCTGATTGTACGTTTTCACCCATTGGTTATCGTAGTTGGTTTCCCGCTGCACTCCGGGCATACGGCGCGCCGCTTCCTGCTCCAAAACGGGCACAGTGGTGGCAAACACCACTTTCGCCCCGCAAGCGCGGATGAGCGCTGTAATACGGCGCAAATATCCGGTGTATTCCGCAAGCGAATGGATCGGTTCCGTCATGGGAGGCTCGATATTCATATCCCAGTAGCCGTTGTTCCAATGCACCAAAGCAATATCCTCGTTATGCTTGAACATCTGGTTCCCCTGCCAAAGCGTATAGGCGGCAAACCGTCCGTTGTCTTCCGGAAAGATCACCTCATATTCTTCCCGAAGCAAGTCCCTGACATACGCTTGATACCCCATGCGGATCGAGTCGCCCAGCAACAATACTTTTTTCATCCTATTTCCCCCACATTCCCATCTTGGCTACCCACAGTATATCACGACGCCAAGGTAATTACAATGATTTTTGTCAAGTCCGCATGCCAATCGGCAGCAGCCACCTTGCACAGATGCGCCGACGGTTGCTTTCTTCTCAATTTGTTAATGACGTTCAGTTTTACTGCTTTTCCGCATTGACTTTTCAATCGCAAAGTGCTACTATCTACAAGTTGCTTATTTCGCTTTTGGAGTGGTTGTTTTGAAAAGTTTTTATCTCAAGCCCAAGCTGTTTTCGGTGATGAAAACCTACACCAAAGAGCAGTTTGTCAAAGACCTGATTGCAGGCATTATCGTGGCCATCATCGCACTGCCGCTGTCCATCGCTTTAGCACTCGCCTCCGGTGTGGAGCCGGCATGCGGCGTATACACCGCCATATTTGCGGGATTTGCGGTATCCCTGCTGGGTGGCAGCCGTGTGCAAATTGCGGGACCGACCGCCGCATTTGCTACCGTCGTGGCCGGTATCGTGGCCACACAAGGCATGGACGGGCTGATTATCGCCACCATCATGGCGGGTATCCTGCTGATTCTAATGGGCGTGTTCAAGCTCGGTTCGCTCATTAAATTCATCCCGTATACCATCACGACCGGATTTACCTCCGGCATTGCCGTGACGATTCTCATCGGGCAAATCAAAGATTTTCTGGGTCTGCACTATGCCGACGGCGTAAAACCCATCGAGACGATCGAAAAAATCACCGCCAACATCGACGCCATCGGCACTTTTAGCTGGCAAGCGCTGGTGGTGGGCGCCGTGAGTCTCGCTATTCTCATCCTGTACCCCAAATTCGAAAAGCGTGTACCGCCTTCGCTCATCGCAGTGGTCGTCGGCGCACTCATGGTAAAATTCATCCCCGGCATGGATGCCGGTGTGAATACCATCAGCGACCTGTACACCATCCCGTCGGGATTGCCGCCGTTCACGCTGACAAACATGCATTTTAGTTTTGCCAAACTGTCCGCCGTGCTGCCCGATGCCTTCACCATCGCCATTTTGGCGGCCATCGAATCGCTGCTTTCCTGCGTAGTGGCCGACAGCATGGTCAACTCCCGCCACAATTCCAACGCGGAACTGGTAGCGCAGGGTGTCGGCAATATCGCCTCGGTCATGTTCGGCGGCATTCCCGCCACCGGCGCCATCGCCCGTACTGCCGCCAATGCGAAAAACGGCGGTCGAACCCCCATCGCCGGTATGGTGCACGCCGTGGTTTTGCTGCTGGTGCTGCTGTTCTTCATGCCGTATGCCGGTCTGATTCCGATGCCCACTATCGCCGCCATCCTCTTTATGGTGGCCTATAACATGAGCGAGTGGCGCAAATTCGTGCGCACATGCAAAACCGCGCCTAAAACCGACATTTTGGTGATGGTCGTCACGTTCGGACTGACCGTGATTTTCGATTTGGTGATTGCCATTGAAGTGGGCATGGTACTGGCCGCCATGCTGTTCATGAAACGCATGAGCGAAGAAACCGCTGTAACCGGCTGGACCTATCCCGAAAGCGAAAACGACGCGGATAGCCTCGACCTCAAAGTCATCCCCAAAAACGTGCGCGTTTATGAAATCAGCGGCCCCCTGTTTTTCGGCGCCGCCGATAAAATTCTGGACATCACGCTGAAAGATTTTACCCGCTGCTTGGTGCTGCGGATGCGCGCCGTTCCCGCACTGGATGCCACGGCCATGAACGCTTTGGAAACGCTGTATGCCAAATGTGAAAAAATGAATGTACAACTGGTGCTGTCTCATGTGAATCCGCAGCCGCTTTCGGTGATGAAAAAGGGCGGGTTCTATGACAAGGTGGGCGCCAATAATTTCTGCCCGCACATCGACAAAGCGCTGGAACGCGCCGCAGAAATCGCCTGATTCCACCCATAAAGAAGCGCGGTCGCCGCAGGGAAACCCCTGTGACGACCGCGCTTTTTCGTAATACATCATTCACCGAAGCTGTTCAGTGTTATCCGATCTTTCGGAATACAATGCCACTTTCTCAATACTGCTTGTTTCCGAACATGACCGAGCCGTGTTCCGCGTCCAGCGTGCAGGTGGTGCCGCTTTTCAAAATGTGCGTCGCGTTTTTCGCGTTCACCAGCACCGGTTTTTCCAGCGCCATCCCCACCACGGCGGCGTGACTGTTCAACCCGTCCGCCTCGGTCACGATGCCGCTCGCCTCCCGCATCAGATGCAAAATGCGGTTGCTGGTCTGCGGGATCACCAAAATATCGCCCGGACGGAAGTTGGCGAGCGCTTCTTCCTCCGTCCGCACGACACACAGATTGCCGCAAGCGGAGAAATTGGTCGCACCCGTTCCCTGTACCAGAATATTGCCCACCAAATGCACCTTGAGCAGGTTGGTCGTACCGGACACGCCGAGCGGTGCGCCCGCCGTGATGACCACCAGATCGCCGCTCTTGAGATGCCCCGCCTTGACGGCGCAATCCACGGCGTGCTCAAACAACGCGTCCACATTGTCCTGTTCCTCCGCCATCAGCGGGATCACACCCCACGACAGATTCATCTGCCGCCGCGCGACCGGACTGGTGGTGCAGCAAATGATCGGATATGCGGGACGGAATTTGGACAGCATACGCGCCGTCATACCGGATTTGGTGACGGTGACGATGGCCGCCGCGCCGAGATCGTGCGCCGTCGTGACCGCCGCATGCGAGATCGCGTTGGTGACGTTGGGCGCATCCTGAATATCGCGCGTGCGGAACCGCTTGAGATAATCGATGCTCTGCTCGGTGCGTTCGGCAATGCGCGCCATCGTTTTGAGCGCCTCCACGGGATACGCGCCCGCTGCCGTTTCGCCGGACAGCATGATGGCGCTGGTACCGTCGTAAATGGCGTTCGCCACATCGGTCACCTCCGCACGGGTGGGGCGCGGATGCTTCATCATGGAATCCAGCATTTGCGTGGCGGTGATCACCTGCAAACCGGCGGTATACGCTTTTTTGATCATGGTCTTTTGGATGCCGGGAATCTCCTCCATCGGGATCTCCACGCCCATATCGCCGCGCGCCACCATCAGCCCGTCGGACACCTTGATGATATCGTCAAGATTCGCCACACCCTCGCCGTTTTCGATCTTGGCGATGATGCGGATCTGGTGATTGCCGTGTTTTTCCAGTTCCGCCCGCAACTGCAACACATCCTCCGCGCGGCGGGTGAAGGACGCGGCGATAAAATCCGCGCCCATTTCGCAGGCAAAGGCGATATCTTCGCGATCGCGGTCGCTCATAAACGGCATGGACAGCTTCACACCGGGCACATTCACGCCCTTGTGCGCCGAGATCACACCGCCGTTGAGCACCACACATTCGATGGTGTGTCCGGTCACGCGTTTGATCTGCAAATCAATCAAACCGTCATCGATCAGAATATGACCGCCTTCCCGCACATCCTGCGGCAGCCCCTCATACGTAATGAACGAGATCGTCTCGTCTCCGACGCACGGCTCGGTGGTCAGCACAAACGATTGCCCGACACGCAGTTCCGGCTTTTTACCGCCGAAATCGCCGAGCCGAATTTCAGGGCCTTTGGTATCCACCAAAATGGCGACCGGCAGATCCAGCTCCTCGCACAGCGCGCGCACCTCTTCGATACGGCGGCGGTGCGTCGCGTGATCCTGATGCGACATGTTCAGCCGCACCACGTCCATACCCGCCAGCCTCAATTCCCGCAGCACCGACGGGGTGTCGGTCGCGGGACCCAATGTACACACGATCTTCGTTTTTCTCACAAGTCAGCCGTCCTTTCATCTATGGCATTTATATAGTGAAAAAGGTATGATCTAAAAAAATTCCAACTTCTACCTCAGTATATAGTATAGCGCAAAATTTTGAAATTACAAGCCCTATTTTCGATGTTCGGGCGCATATTTCGCATCAGAATTTCCAAACGTCTCCTGCCGCCGCCCGCGCTTCCTGTCTATTTTGCGCGAAATTGAAAAAGGGGTTTCTTTTTGGAGGAAAATGTGATAATATTTTATCAATTACATTCTGAAATACCCTTGGAGGTTTTGACAATGCGTGCTGTTATCACCGTTATCGGCAAGGATACCGTCGGCATTTTGGCGCGGGTCTCCGCACAATGCGCCACCCACGGCATCAATGTGACCGAGGTCACCCAATCGATCCTGCAGGATATGTTCGTCATGATCATGATGGTGGACATTTCCGGCAGCAATGTCCCCTTCACCGAATTTGCCGACGAAATGTCCGCCATCGGGCAGGAAATGGGATTGTCCATCCACACCATGCACGAGGACATCTTCAATTCCATGCACAGGATTTAAAGGGGGCGCGCACATGCTGAACACCGGAGACATTCTTGAAACCATCACCATGATCCAAGACGAGCATCTGGACGTCCGCACCATCACCATGGGCATCTCGCTGCTCGATTGCTGCCACAGCGACATCGACGTGACCTGCCGGCGCGTGTATGACAAAATCACCCGCTATGCAAAAGATCTGGTCGCAACCGGCGAACAGATCGAAAAGGAATACGGCATTCCGATCATCAATAAGCGCATTTCCGTCACCCCCATCGCCATGATCCTTGCCTCCTGCGAAAACCGCGATGCGGTAAAGCTGGCAGTCACGCTGGAGAAAGCGGCGTGTGCGTGCGGCGTCAACTTTCTCGGCGGTTTTTCCGCACTGGTGCAAAAAGGCTTTGGGCCGGGCGACCGCGAGCTGATCGAAGCGATTCCTGAAGCGCTTGCCGTCACCGATCATGTATGCTCCTCTGTCAACATCGGCTCCACCAAGACCGGCATCAACATGGACGCAGTGGCGCTGATGGGCGGCGTGGTGCGAGCGGCCGCCGAAAAAACCGCCGACCGTGGCTGCATCGGACCGGCGAAGCTGGTCGTGTTCTGCAACGCGCCGGAGGACAACCCGTTTATGGCGGGGGCGTTCCACGGTGCAGGCGAGCCGGATTGCGTCATCAACGTCGGCGTATCCGGCCCGGGAGTGGTGCGCGCGGCGCTGGCGAAAGCGGGCGACTGCGATCTGACCGCCGTCGCCGATATCATCAAAAAAACCGCCTTCAAGATCACCCGCATGGGACAGTTGGTCGCACGGGAAGCCTCCCGCCGCCTGAACGTCCCGTTCGGCATCGTGGATCTGTCGCTTGCACCCACCCCCGCCGTCGGCGACTCGGTGGCGCATATTCTGGAGGAAATGGGTCTGGAAAGCTGCGGCTGTCACGGCACGACGGCAGCACTGGCGCTGCTCAACGACGCCGTGAAAAAGGGCGGCGTGATGGCGTCCTCCCATGTCGGCGGTTTGTCCGGCGCGTTCATCCCCGTCACGGAGGATGCGGGCATGATCGACGCGGCGCGCTGCGGCAGTCTGCGCATCGAAAAGCTGGAGGCGATGACGGCGGTCTGCTCGGTGGGTCTGGACATGATCAACATCCCGGGTGACACACCCGCCGAGGTGATTGCCGCCATCATCGCGGATGAAGCCGCCATCGGCATGGTCAACTCCAAAACGACGGCGGTGCGTGTGATTCCCGCCATCGGCAAATCGGTAGGCGACGAGCTGTCGTTCGGCGGTCTGCTCGGCGGCGGTCCCGTCATGCCGCTGTCCGGCTATTCTCCCGCGCGATTCATCGCCCGCGGCGGTCGTATTCCCGCGCCCATGCAGAGTCTCAAAAACTAAACGCGTTTTGCAGGAACTAAATATTAATCTTGCATTTTAAGAACCGTTTTCGTTTTGGAAACGGTTCTTCCTCATTTTTAAAGACGGATCATTCATCAAATATTGCATTTTCTTCGTGAAAACCACGCATTTGCCGCTTTTCCACCGCATTTATCAGTAGATTTCCCAAAAAAGAGGAAATCCTCCCGCTCAACTTTGCTAGATTGGCGCTTGTTTTTAGGGGGAAAAAGGTATATACTTGTCACAAGGAAAGCAGGTGAAAAGCTTTGGAAGACATCATCAAACGCATTGTGGAAATGGATAAACGGGCGCGGGAGATCACCGACGCTGCGCGCCAGGAAAAGCTGGACGCCGGACCGGAGATCGAGCAAAAGGCGTCCGCGCTCCGTGAAGAATATCTCGGTCGCGCCCGCCGCCGCGCCGAAATCAACGGCGAGACCGAACGCACCATCGCCGAGCAGAACTGGCGCAAGCGCGCTGCCGTCTACACCAAGCGCACCGAGCAGATGCAGGCGTATTATAACGCGCACAGCGACGAGCTGGTGGATCAGTTGGTGGCGCGTGTGTTGGAGGAGGGCGCGTCGTGAGGCTGACCTCCCGCTATTCCGCCAATGTCATCTCCGCCAAGGCGCGGGCGCTGTATGGCAAATCCCTCAGCGAGAAAAACTATAGCGATCTGCTTGCCTGCCACAGCGTCAGCGAAGTTGCCGCGTACCTCAAAAACGAGACGCGATACGGCTCGGTGCTGACGCAGGTCAACGAAGCCACCATTCACCGCGGCTATCTGGAAACGCTGCTGCGGCACAAGCTGCTGGAGGATTATGCGTCGCTCATGCGCTATGACCTGTCGGTCGGGCAGCATTTGTCCGACTACATGATCCGGCGCGAAGAAATCCAGCAGATCGTGTTGTGTATGCGGCTGATGAACGCCGGACGCGGCGACGAATTCGTGTTGTCCATGCCCTCATTTTTCGTCGGACACACCAAGCTGGACATGTTTCGTATCAGCCGTGTGACCTCGTACGGCGAGCTGCTGGACGCACTGGTCGGCACGCCGTATCACAAGCTGCTGCTTCCCTTCGCACCGAAGGAGGGCGAGCATGTGTCGCTGACTCCCATCGAAACGGCGTTGTATAAGCGGCTGACCGAAACGCTGTTTGACGTCATCGACCGCACGTCCGGCGAGCTGCGCCGGCAGATGATCGATCTGTGCGGCGCGCAGATCGACGCGCAGAATGTTACCCGCATTCTTCGGCTGAAAACCTTTTTCCACGCCGATGCGGATACCATCCGCGCCAATCTGCTGCCGAACGGGCGCTGTATTCCCGCTCGTGTCATCGAACAAATGGTGACGGCGCCGAACGCGGAGGATGTGCTTCATCTGTTTTACGGCACGCGTCTCGGCAAGCGTGTGCCGGAGGAACAACGGGCGTTCAGCTACAACCTGCCGCACCGTGTTCCCTATTTTTCCGCCCGCCACTACATGCATTTTTCCACCTACCCGATGGTGGCGCTGTTCTCGTATATGATGATCATGGATACCGAGCTTGACGATATTATCAACATTATTGAAGGCATTCGTTACGGAATGCCGCCGGAGGAGATCCGCACCATGCTGATCCTCTACGGCAGCGAAAGGAAGTGAGCGTTTGTCCGTTATCAAAATGAAGCTGGTCAGCATTACCGGTATGCTCGACTCGCTGGACGCCGTGTGCGAAGTGTGCGGCTCCTGCGGTGTGTTCCAGCCGGTAGACCCCCGCGAGTTTTATTCGGACGCGTCGCATTTTACCGCCATTGAAGAGGAAAGCCCTTACGCCGCACCGTTGATGCAGTTGGAAACAGCGATCACGCGCGCCGGCGGAAAGTTGTCGGACGAGGCCACGCCCAGCGTATGGCAGGATGAGCAGCTATTCGATTATGTATCCGGCTTTTCCGAGCGCGTGAACGAGGAAACCGCCAAAATCAGCGAATTGGCGACCCAACTGGAGAACGAAAATAAGGATATCGAGCAATTCGAGCATTTTCGCGGTTTGGGCATCGATCTCGACGACATCCTCCATTGCGAGACTATCAAAGTGCGTTTCGGGCGGCTTCCGCGCGAAAGTCTGGACAAATTGCAGGTCTACAGCGACAATCCATACGCCCTGTTCTTCCCCGCCGTCAGCGATGCGGACTATTATTGGGGCGTGTATTTCTCCCCGAAGGACATGAGCGGTGAAATCGACCGCATTTTCTCCAGCCTGTATTTCGAGCGTATGCACCTGCCGGACGCCAACGGCACGCCGGAGGAGATCATCGCCGATCTGATCCAGCGGCGGGAGGAAACCGAGTTCCACCTGAAAACGCTGCGGGAAGAGCTGGCGAAGTTCTGGCAGCGCGAAAGCCACACCTGTCTGCGGGTGTACGCGCGTCTGACACAGGCGGACTACTTCTTTAAGATCCGCCGTTATGCGGTGCGGTACAACAACACCTATGTACTGCTGACCGGCTGGATTCCCGCCAAGAGCGAAAAGGATTTCCGCAAGCAACTGGACGCGGTGCCGGATGTGGATTACACGATAGAGGACGCCGCCATGCACGCCGAGCACGAACCGCCGGTGATGCTGCACAACGCGCGCACCTTCCGCCCGTTTGAGTTCTACGTGGACATGTACGGACTGCCGCGCCACAACGAACTGGATCCCACCGCCTTTGTCGCCATCACCTACACCCTGCTGTTCGGAATCATGTTCGGCGATCTCGGGCAAGGGCTGTGCGTAGCGTTGGTCGGCTGGCTGATGTGGAAGTTCAAGCAGATGCCGGTCGGGCGCATTTTGATCCCCTGCGGGCTGTCCGCCGCCGTGTTCGGCTGCGTGTTCGGCTCGGTATTCGGCTTTGAACACGCACTCGATCCCCTGTATCACACCCTGTTCGGCTTGGAGGAAAAGCCCATCGAGGTCATGGATTCCACCATGTCGATCAACATCATCCTCGCCGCCGTGGTCATCGGCTTGGTGCTCATCGTGCTGGCGATGCTACTGAACATCTATTCCAGCCTGCGGCGAAAGGATTACGAAAGCGGGCTGTTCGGACCAAACGGCGTAGCGGGACTGGTGTTTTTCGTCTCGCTGGTGCTCGGCTTGGGCGGACAATTGGCATTCGGCTGGCATCTGATGACCACGCCGTATATTCTCGGATTGATCGTGCTGCCGGTGCTGTTGATCTTCCTGCGCGAACCGTTTGGAAAACTGGCATCGGGACGCGCCGACTGGCAGCCCGAAAAATGGGGCGAATACATCGTCCAAAACTTCTTCGAGCTGTTTGAAATGGCGCTGACGTATATGTCCAACACCATGTCCTTCCTGCGTGTCGGCGCATTCGTGCTGATCCACGCTGGCATGATGATGGCGGTGTTCACCCTCGCCGGTCTGTTCGGACCGGTCGGCTATGTGATCACCGTGATCTTCGGCAATATTCTGGTCATGGTCATGGAAGCGCTGCTGGTCGCCATTCAGGTGCTGCGTCTCGAATTCTATGAGATGTTCAGCCGCTATTACAACGGCGACGGCAAACCGTTTACCCCGCTTCGTCAAAAAACGCAGAAATAATTTTCATCCATATCAAGGAGGTCATTTATCATGGTTGCTTTCTATTTCATTCTTCCCGTTTCGCTGCTGGCACTGTCGGTCGTGCTGTCCATCGTGATGGTCAAACGCGGCGTCGCTCCCCGAAAGGCGATGACGATACAGCTGCTGTCGCTGATCGCGATCGCGGCGGTGTGCCTCACCATGCCGGTCGCGGCGGAAACGGCTGCGGAGACCGAAACGACCGAAGCGGTTGCCGATACCGCCGTTGCCGCGGATAACGGCATGAAATACATCGGCGCGGCG
>CAJKXG010000014.1 GCA_905203795.1 uncultured Oscillospiraceae bacterium
ATGTGGACGGCAACGACACGATCGATTCCTCCGACGCGCGCTATATCCTGCAAAAAGCGGTCAACAAGATCGCTCACTTTCCGGCAGAGGAATGACCAAAAGGGGACAGGTTTTGACCTGTCCCCTTTTGCTGTTTTCGTCCCGATAATATCAAAAGGCGGCACGGTTTGCACCATGCCGCCTTTGCTTGAAAAATAAAATCCCCGCCTGACCGTAATGCTGTCAAAGTTAACCTGCTACTAAACGTTGGCAGGTGGGTACCCGCCCATCGCGTTCCTGCTCCCTTCGTCCCGCCGAAGCGGGGAGGTCTGCAATCCGGCGACGGAGTCAAGTTCCCGATTACAAAATGTAGTAGGGTTAAAAGACAGCGGTCCGCGCATCAGGCAGGGAGGATTTCGGTGTCAGGCGTCGTCGCCGTCCAGTACGTCGATCTCGTACAGCACCGACAAGCGCTCTTCAAACACGGACGCGATATCGTCGAACAACTCGTCGTCCTCGATCGGCACGAGCATTTCTGCGCCTTCTTCGCCTTCGACAGCGAGAATGACCAGTTCGCCTGCTTCATCGCTATCGCCGCCGTCGTCCTCTTCATAGGGCAACAGCGCGACATAGCGCCCTTCATCCGTCTCGATCGCGTCGATGATCTCGAATTGGTGCTGCACGCCGTCCTCGTCTTCGACTGTCACCAGATCCGGCTCGTCAAACGACTCCAAGGGTTGTTGTTCGTCTGTCATATCGTCCATCCTCATTTCCTTTTGCTATCCATATTGTATCCTGTTTCACGGCATTCGTCAAGAGGGAATTTTACGAAAGAATATTTGTAAAATTCCACAAAAAGTTCACGAATTATTCAAATATAACTATTGACATATGCCATTTGCGATGGTATACTATAGGCGAAGAAAGGGAAACATCACAAACAAGATATCTACAGGAAAGGGGTGGGTCCGATGGGTTCTGAACAAAGTGAACAGTCTTCCGTGAGCCGGGAGGACTCGCCGCAGATCAGCCGCTGACGTTTTGCAAACGAAAAGAGCGGGAAAGCGATCGGTGTTCGATGGGCTTTCCATATGAAGAGCGGTGACAGCGAGCACTCCGCACGGAAACACCTCCCGTAAAACGGGAAGGGCGTCACAGCGTTGAGATATATGTTCGAGCAGGACATCATTTTGACGTGAGAAATTTCGGAGAAAGAGTGAGTCCCGTGTACTAAGGTACGAGGCTAACAGCCGCAAAAGTCCGATCTTACATGAAAGAGTGAGTCCCATGCACATAAGCGTGCAGTAAAAAGTGAACACAGGAAACAGGAGACAAACATTTTTTCATTTGACCTCCTATCTTTTGTGAAGCAAATAACGAGTTAAAGCGGCGAAACCTATGTGGTTTCGCCGCTTTTCTGCTGTTTTGGCAAAAAATAGTTGTCAAGAGTCGAAAAAAATGATATACTGATCGCATAGAAGGAATTCGAAGGAGGATTTTTCATGTTTTGCGGAAAATGCGGTACGGCGATTCCCGAGGGTGCACTATTCTGCCCCGATTGCGGCACACCTGTAGCGGTGGAGACGGAGCAGCAGATGTCTGCACAGGAAACAGCACAGGAAACGGTAACGCACGAAACGGAAACACAAGAAGCGGCGACACAGGAAACAGCGGCACAAGAGACGGCGACTGCGACAGCGGTAGCCGAACCGTGCGTTCGGCCGGCAGACCCCCAGCCGGAAACGCCGGTGGTGAAAAAGCGCAAAAAATGGTGGATTGGGGTGTTGATCGCGCTGGGCGTGGTGATCGCAGCGGCAGCAGCGGCGTGGTTTATCTTCCCGCGCGATGTGCAGCACCTGCTGTTCGGCGATCAGAAATATGCGTCGCGTCTGGCAGAGCAGTCGGCGGAAAAGCTGGCGGACGGCACCGTTGACGCATTGGTCGGTTCTTCCGGCACGAAAGAGGAGGCGCTGTCCGGGAAGTTTGTGCTGGAAATGGACGACGCCCTGCGCACTGCGCTGAAAAAGGAAACCGGCATGACGGATGACGACTTTGCGATGTTGGATGCGCTGGTGACCTATCTCAACAGCGTATCGCTGCGGATGGAAGGCAAGGCAGACGGCGACACCACGCAAGCGGTTTATCAGATCATCGACACGGACGGCACACTGGCGACGGCACAGATGTCGGTCAAAGGGCAGCAGTTTGCCGTTCGCGTGCCGGAACTGTCCGATCGCTATTTCGCGCTGACACTCGAGGAAGACTATGCCAACCTGTTTAAAGCGCCGCAGGTTGATCGCGATAAGTTGCAGAAGAGTCTGGATGCGCTGGTGGATACCTATGTCAAATCGTTGGACCGCGCGGCGTACAGCTACGAAAAGGCGCAGACGCTGACCGCACACGGCGTCTCCGTCACGGAGGACTGCACCGTTGTCAAACTGAGCGGAAACGACATGACGGATATGCTGATCGCCATGCTGGAGACGATGCGGGACGACGCCTATTTGAAGTCGCTGGCGGAAAATCGCTTGTCTGCCCTGCTGGCTGTTTCGGCGGCGGAAGGTGAGACGAGCGGCAAGGCGACGGGCTACGAGACATTGCTGAATGAACTGATCGACGGGCTGAAATCGGCGAAGAACGAGATGGCGGATGCGTCGCTCACGATCCGCACCTATCTCGACCGTCGCAACCACTGCGTCGGCAAGCAGTATACGCTGTTGGTGGACGGCGAAAAGATGACGCTGGCCGTGGTGTTGGGCGAGGAAAACGCCGTGTCGTTTACGATGGCAGACGCGGAATACGTCTATGCCACTTGGAAGCAGGACGACACCTCTGCCTCCGGCACGATAGCGGCTCGGGTGGATACACTCCCCCCGCACTCTTCGTTCGATCATGGGTACATCGGTTTGTCTTTCACGGCAACCGACTTGAAAGAAGAAACCTACAACGGTGCGACGGTGCAGACCGGCAGTTTCACTTTTGCGTTGCTCGATCCGCAACATGCACTGGCAGGAATGGTGGGCAATGAGGTCGCCGAGTATCTCACCAATGCCCGATTGACCTATACCACCAAAGTAAACGGCGACGCCTTTGATGTGGCGCTGCGTCTGAAAGTGCCGGAACTGGGAACGCTCGGTCTGGACATGCAGTTGACCGCCAAAGCGACGTTGCCGGGTGAGATGCCCGCACAGACGGCGGATAACACCTATACGTTCACGCTTGAACAACTGGAATCCGGCAAATTGGATGCGGCGATTGCGGAAGAATGGCAAACCGGCTTGCAGGCATGGGGCGAGAAGCTGCAGAATCGCAAGAGCTTCGAGCCGCTGCTCCCGCTTGCGGAACTGATCGGTCCTTCGCAGGGGGACGCCTCCGCAGCGGACGCGTTGCCGGGCGAGTGGGTCATGTCGATGGCGCTGCATGAATACCTCGGTACGGACTATGCCGACAGTGCTTTATCGGTGGATATCCACATGACGCTGACAGCGGACGGCAAGCTGCAGATGGGAGCGGATCTCGACAAACTGGAGCGGGATTTGAAGCAGGGTCTGCGCGACTATCCGGAGGATATCGCGGTATTCGGCGAAGGCTCGCTGGAGGACATGCAGCAGGCGGCGACGGACGAGGGGTACACCGATTATGCGGAATTTGTAGAAGAGCTGTGCGATGCGTATTTGGATCTGCTGGAGGAGGTGGCGGTGACCGACAGTGTCTACACCTGCGACGGCAGCACCATCACGATCGACGGAGAGCCGCTTTCCTACACGCTGATGGGCGATACGCTGAATATTGATGGTCTGGTATTCTATCGCGTCTCTTAAAATTCATCTCCATCCCAAACGACCGATGTGTTTTGACGCATCGGTCGTTTTTTGTGTTCAAATGTCAGAATCGCGCTATATTTGCGCACGATTCTGCAAGACATTCCGCCGAATTGTCGGTATACTGAAGATGACTATGATGGAAAAGGAGCGGGACAACGATGTGGAGACGATTGTTTGCGTGGGCGCTCAGCGTGCTGCTCGGCATATCCGTGCCCGGTTTGCCGCCACAGCCGACGCAGCCGATGGCCGTGCCGACCGATTGTCCGGCAGGGTATCGGGCGGTCGCCGCGTGGGACATGGATTTTCTCGCTGTCGGCACGGGCGGACGCGTGGCGCTGCTCACGCCGGAAGGCGGCGAACAGAGAATCCCCTCTCCGACGGCGGCCCATTTGCACGATGTGCTGACCGAGAACGGCACGGCGTGGATCGTGGGCGACGCGGGGACGGTGCTACACTATGACGGCACACGGTTTGCGTCGCTGTCCGCCGCGTCCGGCGCCAACCTGTACACGGTGGTAAAGTTCGGCGATCGGCTGTATCTCGGCGGCAGCGGCGGGCGGCTGTATGTCGGCAGCGGCAACGGGCTGTGGAAACGGGTGTCGGTGCGGCTGCGCGGCGACATTACGGGGCTGGCGGCGACGGATAAGCGGTTGGTCGGGGTGACTTCGCGCGGCGAGACGTTTACGACCGCCGACGGGGATACGTACACGGTGGTGAGCTGTTCGCCGACGGCGGCGGAGGCGGTGTCGTTTTCGGCGCTGGGTGTGGGCGATCACATGTTTTACGCGTCCGGCACGCGGGCGGATGGGACGCCGGTGGTGATGACCACTATCTATGGCGGCGTGTGGAGCGAACGCCCGCTGGACTATATCGACGGCGCGGGTTATGACCCGCGTGGGCTTACGGTGCGCGGTATGGCGTGGGACGGCGGGCAGATGATGCTCGCCTGCAACGACGGGCAGGTGTTGATGCTGCCCGACTGCACCAAGTGCAATCATCTGGAAACTGTTGCAACCGCCGCGCTGACCGATACCGCCTATAACGGCGGCAAGCTGGCGGCGGTGGGCGAGAGCTGGGACTTCTCCGTCGTAGACACCGACGCGGTGCGGCAGTACGCGATCCTGCCCTCGTCGGCGCTGGCAGCGCAGCAGGAGGGCGCGTTGATCATCGACGTGCGGGACGCGGCGGATTATGCCGTGCGGCATATCGCGGGCAGCCTGTCCATCCCGTTGTCGGAATTGGCGGAGATGCTGCCGACTGCCGCGCCGGACAAGACGACGCAGCTGATCTTTTACTGCACAAAGGGTGTGCGCAGCCAAAAAGCCATCGAGATCGCCATGTCCATGGAATATTACCACGTCTACAGCCTCGGGGCTATGGACGACTGGCCGTACGATTTCGCGTAAGGGCAGCTTCCCGCCGCAGTGGACACGTTTGGCGGAAACGACGGAATCAAGAGCGGGATTTTGTGTCCTTTTCCTCAAAAACCCGCCGCACGGGCGATCAACATGTCAGAATCCCGCAATAAAAGAGCAAGATACTGCAAGACATGCAGGGGATATCCTGTTATACTGAATATAGAAAATGGCAATCGTTTGCCGGAATACGGAAGGGGAATACTACCAATGAAACCTGTACAATGGTATGTGACGACCGAAAAAGAGGATTGGCGCAGCTTGGCGTATGCGCCCGTCGAAGGGGACACGTACACGTCGGTGACGGCGAACGGCGACACCGACCAAACGATCCACGGCTTCGGCGGCTGCTTCAATGAGCTGGGCGGCGTAGCGCTGCAAAAGCTGCCGCAGGAGAAGCAGGACGAGGTGCTGGATCTGCTGTTTGACCCTGCGAAGGACGACGGTCTGCGGCTGAACTACAACCGCATGTCCATCGGTGCGAGCGACTACGGCGCGCGCTGGTACAGCTATAACGAGAATAAGGGCGATTACGCGATGGAAAAGTTCTCCATCGATGAGGATCGCGAGTACATGCTGCCGTATATCAAGGCGGCCTATGCGCGCGGCGGCAACGACATGATCCTGTTCGGTTCGCCGTGGAGCCCGCCCACGTGGATGAAAACGCCGCCGGTGTACAACTTCGGACGGCTGACATGGACAGAGGAAAATCTGCGCGCCTATGCGCTGTATTTTAAGAAGTACATAGAAGCCTATGCGGCGGAAGGCATCCGCGTGGATCAGATCTATGTGCAGAACGAGATGTTCTCCGACCAAAAATTCCCCTCTTGCCTGTGGAGCAGCGACGAGATGTATGAGTTCATCACCCAATATCTCGGTCCGCTGTTTGAAAAAGAGGGTGTCAAGACCGATATTATGCTGGGTACGCTCAACGCCAACGAGGTGATCTACCACGATTTCCCCAGCCGCTTCTTCCATGATCCGGTGGCGAGCCGCTATGTCAAGGGCGCGGCGTTCCAGTGGAACGGCAAATATTCCGTCAACATGACGCACGAGAGTTTCCCCGAAAAGCTGCTGATCCAATCGGAAAATGAGTGCGGCAACGGCAACAACGACTGGGGCTATGCGAAATACATCTACGGGTTGTTCCGTCACTATTTCACCTACGGCGTGAATGCGTATGTGTACTGGAACATGATCCTCGAGCCGGGCGGCATGAGCTCGTGGGGCTGGCATCAGAACGCGATGGTGACGGTCAATCCCGACGCCACCTATACGCTGAACCACGAGTTTTACGTGATGCGGCACTTCTCCCGCTATGTCCAAAAGGGCGCGGTGCGGCTGAAGCTGCAAGGGCATTTCACCGCGAATTCCACCGCGTTCCGCAATCCGGACGGCAGCGTGGTGCTCACGACGATCAATCCGTTCAAGCATGCGGTCACCATGGCGTTCGACTATGCGGGTGAGCGCTATTCCTTCACGCTGGAGCCGGATTCCATCCACACGATGGTCATCGGCTGACGAGGCTGATATACACGAATTTGAAAGGAGACAAAAAACCATGGCAAAAAAATGGTTGGCGCTGCTCATGGCGTTGGTGATGGTGCTCGCTTCGGTGAGTGTCGCCCCTTTCACGCTGTCGGCAGCGACCACGGCGGGGCTGTCGTTCAATTTCCAGAACAACGATCAGGCGTACACCACCCACGCGGGCTTTGAATGCATTGCATTTCCGGCTTGCGGCTGGTGGGCGATCAACAACATCTCCGCAGAGGTCATCGAACACAACGTTCCCAAGGACCTCACCGTGGAGTTGGATTATTTCTGGACAGATAAGTCGGCAAACGGCTGGCTGACCTGCCGTTCCAACACGATCGGCGGTACGGACGATACCAGCGTCAATACGACGCTGGCGGCGAGCACCGTGACGGCGAATCGCTGGAGCAAATGGACGATCGACCTGAAGAGCGCGTATCTCGGCACACGCGCCGACACGACCGACCTGTTCTTCTCGTTCGGCGGTTCGGGCGATAAGGTGTATATCCGCAGCATCAAGGTATACGAGACGGGCAAACCGGATTCGTATGCGTCGTTTGATCCGAAAACAGCGCAGGACGGCGAGACGATCATTCGGTATCCGTTTCAGGATACGTCGCTGAGCTTTGAGGAGCGGGCAGCGGATCTGGTTTCCCGCATGACGCTGGAGGAAAAGCTGACACAGTTCGGCTCGAATAACATTGCCATCAGCCGTCTCGGCGTCGAGCATTACAACTACTGGCGCGAGTGCCTGCACGGCGTCGCGCGTATGCACGAGGACAGCCGCGTCGCCGAAGCGGATAAGAAGGTGACCTCGTTCCCCTACTCGATCAACATGGGCGCTTCGTGGAACCCCGCGCTGATTCAGGCGATCGGTTCTGCGACATCGGACGAGGCGCGCGGCTTCGACAACAAATACAACATGGGGCTGAACTATTTCTCGCCCACCATCAACCTGTATCGCGATCCGCGCTGGGGCCGCAGCAACGAGAGCTACAGCGAGGATGCGTTTTTGACCTCGCTGATCGGTGAAGGCTTTGTGAATGGGTTGCAGGGCGACGACGATGTCTATAACAAGATCAATGCCACGATCAAGCACTACGCGCTGAACAACAGCGAATTCAACCGTGAGCACGGCAACTCCGAGGCGGATAACCGCACGGTGCTGGAGCTGTATACGCGGGCGTTCAAATATATCTGCCTCAATACGGATATCAGCTCGGTCATGAGCTCGTATAACCGTGTCAACGGTGTGCCGGCGTCGGCAAACCGTTACCTGCTGACCGATCTGTTGCGCGAGCGCTGGGGTCTGGGCGGCTTTGTCGTCAGCGACTGCGGCGCTGTGGCGGATATTTTCGAGACAAACCGTCATCACTGGCAGCCGACGGAAGAGGAAATCAGCCGTTCGGCCATCTCGTGGGATCAGATTTCCGACTTCACCAACGCAAGCGGCTATGTGACGCCGGCGGGCGGCGTGGCGCTGGCGCTGATGGCAGGTCTGGATCTCAACTGCGGCTTTGCGTATGAGCAATATCTGGCGGATGCGCTGGAACAGGGTCTGATCACCGAAAACGACGTGGATGTGGCGCTGACGCGCATTTTCACCTCTCGTTTCCAGACCGGCGAATTTGATCCGGACAGCATGGTGCCGTACAAATCCGACGAATATTCGCTGGAAAATCAGCGCGAGAGCGAAGCGCATCGTCAATTGGCGGAGGATGCCGCCGACGAAGGCGTCGTGCTGCTGAAAAACGATAATCACGCGCTGCCGCTGGATGCTTCCAAAGTGAATAACATCGTGCTGGTGGGCGAAAACGTCAACCAGGTGATTCTGGGCGATTATTCCGGTATTTCCGCGGATGCATATTCGTCCACGCCGAATGAAGGCGTGACCAATCTGCTGAAAGAACTGAATCCGAATGCCAAGGTCACCTGTATCGACACGTATGACGCGGCTTCCACGCAGTATTTCGGCAACATCGGCTATCTGAAGATCACCTATACGGACGGCAAGGTAAAAACGTTGCAGCCGAAGGACAGCACGGAGCAATATTCCTGCCAGGTGGAATCCCCCACCAACTTCGGTTATGTCTACGGCGGCGGTTACGCCAAGTTCCCGGATGTCTATACCAAGGATATCCAGTCCATCGAAATCACCACGTCCGGCAAAGCGGAGCAGTGCTCGCACGGTATCGTGGAAGTGCATCTGAACGCGCCGGACGGCTTGCTGCTCGCGTCGGTGGATTCCACTGCCACCACCGGCTGGGGCGACTATAGACCCCACAGCACCGAAAAGATCGGCAGCAACGGCGGCTATGACACGGCCGATTTGTACATCGTGTTCAAATCCGCTTCGGCATATGAGCTGACCGAGGCGGACAACACCGCCATCCAAAACGCCGACGTCGTGCTTGCGTGTGTCGGCACGGTGTCCGCCGACTCCGGCGAGGGTCACGACCGCGATTCGCTGGATCTGCCGCGCGGGCAGGCGGCGTTCATCAAGCAGATGACGGCGCTCAACGACAATGTGATCGTCTACATGCAGACCATCAGTATGGTCAATGTGGAGGATTTCAAAGACAAAGTAGACGCGATCCTGTGGACCAGCTACAACGGTCAGGCACAGGGCAATGCGTTGGCGCGTATCCTGTTCGGCAAAGCGAATCCGAGCGCCAAGCTGCCCTTCACATGGTATCAGAAGGAATCGCAATTGCCGGATATCGCGGATTACACCATCCGCGGCAGTGAGGATTCGTACGGTCGCACCTATCAGTATTTCAGCGGCGATGTGTCCTATGAGTTCGGCTACGGTCTCAGCTATACGGATTTTGTGTACAGCGATGTACAGGTGAGCAAGTCCGCCGTCACGCCGGATGACACCATCACCCTGACGCTGAATGTCAAGAACACCGGCAAGATGGACGGTATGGAAGTCGTGCAGGTGTACGCGGTGTCCCCGCATGCGGACGGCATCGACCGCCCGTTCAAAGAACTGAAAGGCTTTGCTAAAGTGAATGTGAAAGCCGGCGAGACCGAAAAGGTCACCATTGAGCTGCCGGTGGCGGATTGGTATTTCTGCGACGAGACGACCGGTGTGCAGGAGTACGACGCGGGCAACTGGACGCTGCAAGTCGGCGCGTCCTCTGCGGATATCCGCGCGGAAAAGACCGTGGCGCTGTCCGGTGATTTGACGCCGGCGCTGCAAACGGTCACGCTGAAGGCGGAGCAGATCGTCATCAGCACGGCGGAGGACGGCGATCACGATATGACGGCGCGCCTGACGGCCGCGCTGAACAACGACGCGCCGCTCGATCTGACCCGTGACGATGTGACCGTGGTTTATAAGAGCAGCAACGATCTGATCGCGACGGTGGATGCCAACGGTATCGTTACCGCCAACGCTGCGGGCGTGTGCACCATCACCGCGGAAGTGACCTATGCCGGCGTGACGATGAGCGACTCCTATCCGGTCGTGGTGCAGGGCGAAGCGAAATTTGCCCAAGGCACGTTGAACAACGGAGATGTCTCGGTAACGGGTTCGGTGCCTGTCGGCGGCAGTTTGCGCGTGACCGATCTGAAGCCGGAGACCTATTTCTATGAGGAACTCGCGTTTGAAGCGCGCAGCAACGCGGGCGTGGATTCGCTGTCCTACTTCTGGGCGATCGGTCTGGAAGTGCTGTGGAACTACGAAGCCGTGGTGTACGACGAGCCGGTGCATGTCGAGATCAAGTTGCCGGCAGGGCAGAATGTGACGGCTATGTACGCGATGAATCCGCTGTATGCGGAGATCCTGCCGGTGGATTTCGAACTGAAGGACGGTGTGTTGTCCTTCGATGTGGATTGCACCTCCTACTACGGCATCGCAGATACCAGCGCGCTGATCTACGGCGATGTGGACGGCAGCGGCTCGGTGGATTCCAGCGACGCCCGTATGGTGCTGCAGGCGGCGGTGAGCAAGATCACGCTGACCGAAAAACAGCAGAAAGTGGCGAATGTGGACGGCAACGACCGCATCGATTCCTCCGATGCGCGCTACATCCTGCAAAAAGCTGTCAATAAGTTCGAGAAATTCCCCGTCGAGGAATAATCCCCGAAGAAACGGGGAGAACCGATCATCAAACGGCCTTGCTCCGCATGCTAAACGGAGCAAGGCCGTGTTTTATTGTATAATGCCCCCTGCTAGGCAGGGGGCGTTACACAATAAAACAGCCGATTGCTATTCGGCAATCGGTTGTTTTGCCAAAGAGCGACCAAACGGTGTATAAGTGGGGGTAAAAACGACCAAAAGTAGTGTAATTACCACTCGCGATCTAAGCAAAGGGTGTTCCAATAAAAAGTTGCCTTGGTGTTAGGCAAATGCAGATGACATTCCCTATAATATGGTTTCTTGTTGGACCGAATTGCACAATGCCACATCTGCTCATAATGGCTTTTGTATTGCGTAATAAACTCGATGGTACATTTTTTACTATTTACTTTAGAAATGAGCTGCTCTATATCCCAAAGCTCTACACTTGTGCTTCGGAATCCTATCTATCTATGACTTGTAAACACACGAACTATAATATCATCGATATCTTCAATAGAAAAATCAACTGCTGAAGCATCTGTTCGTACTACTTTTTCAGAAGAGTTGGCTTTATGATGAGGTGTTACCCAAAAACCATCAGGTAAGAAAAAACGAAGTATATTATTTTCAAATAAAATCTTATCTGCTATACAGTCATGAAGGGTTAGCTCCCTACCATGAAACATATCTGGGTCAACGTTTTTGTAAGTTTCGTTTGTCATCATATATCACCTCTTTGTAATGATTATATTACAGTTTTGCTGACTTTTCAATGATATATCGATCACGCGATATGATATACGGCAAATGCCGCATGATATACTTGCTTCGCAAGTAGGATATAATATCCGTTCCAACATAC
>CAJKXG010000015.1 GCA_905203795.1 uncultured Oscillospiraceae bacterium
CAAAGGCTGCCATGCCGTCACCGTCCTTTTCCTGTCAGCCGCTGCCGCAGTGCCTGTGCACGGGCACGACGCGCGGCAGTCAATGCGCGGTCGATCTCATAGCCGTCCGCCGTTTGGCGCAGCATGTCCCCCGCCTGTACGTCGGCGGGCAGAGACGCGCGCGGCACGGTGACGCAGGTTTCCTCCTCGTCGCACAGCACGGCACTGTCGCCTTCAAAACGGTCGATCGAATAGATCATGCGGCGTCGCTCCTTTCCGTTGTCACGGTGATATCTTGGCCGTCGCAGCGCGCCACGACAGTGCCGTTTCGGTCGCTGCGATAATAGGTGATGCCCAGCTTATCCAGCCGTTCGAGCACCTCTTTGTGCGGATGCCCGTAGCTGTTGTCCTTACCGCAGGTCATCACCGCATATCGCGGCGAGACCGCCCGCAGAAATGCTTCCTGTGAGGACGACGAACTGCCGTGATGCCCCAGCTTGATGAAATCCGCCGACAGATCCGTCCCGTTCGCCAACAGATCGCTTTCCGCTTCCTTTTCCGCATCGCCCATCAGCAGAAAACGGCGCGCGCCGAACGTGACGCGGCACACCACCGACTGATTGTTATTGTCGTCATACAGGCGGGTCGGTGACAACACCTGCACCGCCGCGTCGCCGACGGAAAACGCCTTACCCGCCTTCACATCCTCCACCTCGATTTGCAGTTCGTCCAGTTTATCCAGCAGATTCAGGTAGGTGGACGTGGTGGGAGTATGCGCATCGTCCATGAAGGACATCATATAACGCCCGACTTCAAAAGAAGAGATCACGGTTTTCATACCGCCGATGTGATCGGCGTCCGCGTGGGTGGCGATCACGTAATCCAGCCGTTCCACCCCGTGGGCGCGCAGATAGGACACCACTGTGTCCCCCGCACTGCGTTCACCCGCGTCTATGAGCAGGTTGACGCCTTGATTGGTCAGCCAAATGCTGTCGGCGTTTCCCACATCGATGACATGCATCTCCAGTTGTGTTTCCATCGGCTGTACGACCGCGTCGCGAATACCGAACCGCTCCAGCAAACGATCCATGCCGCCCGTCGCGCTGAGGATCACGGCGACGACCGCCACGATCACCACAACGGCGGTGATGATTTTCTCCTGCTTGGTCTGCGGTCTACTTCTTCTTTTTGCCATGCAGTGCTCCTTTCCCTCCGCCGCGTGCGGAGCGGCCGCCCGATGCCAAACGGCGCTGTGTCTGTTGCTTGGGTTCGGGCGGCACAAGGCAATTCGGTCCTGTACCGATCAGATCGGTGCGCCCTGCCTCGCGCAGTGCGCGCAGCACCAACGCGCGGTTTTCGGGGCGGAAATATTGCAGCAGCGCCCGCTGTTCCGCTTTTTCTTTCGGGGTGCGCGGGACATATACCGGCTCCATAGTATACGGGTCGAGTCCCGTATAGAACATGCAGGTGGATACCGTCCCGGGGGTGGGATAAAAATCCTGCACCTGCTCGGGATGCAGTCCCTCTTTTTTCAGAAACACCGCCAGTTCAATGGCGTCGCGCATGGTGCTGCCCGGGTGCGACGACATGAGATACGGCACCAGATATTGCTTTTTATTGATGCTTTTGGTCAGTTCATAAAACCGCTTTTGAAAGCGGCGATAGGCGTCGATCGACGGCTTGCCCATTTTTTGCAGCACCGGCGTCGAGCAATGCTCCGGCGCGACCTTGAGCTGACCGCTGATATGGTGCGCGACCAACTCCTTGAAAAACGTTTCGTCGGGATCGGCGAGCAGATAGTCATACCGAATGCCCGAACGGATAAACACTTTTTTTACGCCGGGCAGCGCCCGCAGACGGCGCAGCAGGTGCAGGTATTCGCTGTGATCCGCCACCAGTGCGGGACAGGGCTTGGGAGCGAGACATTTCTTGCCCTTGCACAGCCCGCGCGTAAGCTGCCCGTCGCAGGACGGGCGGCGGAAATTGGCGGACGGACCGCCCACATCGTGAATGTACCCCTTGAAATCAGGGCGTTTGGTCAGCGCGATCGCTTCCCGCACCACCGACTCCTCGCTGCGGACGGTGATCTGCCGTCCTTGATGAAACGCCAGCGAGCAGAAGTTGCACGCGCCGAAACAGCCGCGATTGTGCACCAGCGAGAATTTCACTTCCTCCAGACCGGGCACGCCGCCGAGCGGCGTATAGCTGGGATGCCAGTCGCGTTCATACGGCAGTTCGTACACCGCGTCCAGCTCTGCGCCGGACAGCGGCGGCATCGGCGGATTCTGCACCAGCATGCGGTCGCCGTGCCGCTGGATCACGGTTTTGCCGCGCACGGCGTCCTGTTCATCCTGCTGGATGCGGCAGGAAACCGCATACTGCCGTTTACCGTGCTCGGTGGGCTCTTTCACCTGCTCATACGACGGACATTCCGCACAGGGACGCGGGGTATAGTCTTTGACCGGCACGGAAAAACAGATGCCGCGCACGTCGGTGATCTGCGCGGGCGATTCGCCGTTTTGCAGCCGGCGGGCGATCTCCACATCCGCTTTCTCCCCCATGCCGTACACCAGCCAATCCGCGTCGCAGTCAAACAAGATGGACGGGCGCACCGCGTCGTCCCAGTAGTCATAATGCGCAAACCGCCGCAGCGACGCTTCCAGCCCGCCGATCAGCAACGGGATATCGCCGTACTGCTCCCGCACCCAGCGGCTGTACACGATGGTGGCGCGGTCGGGACGCCGCCCCGCCTTGCCGCCCGCTGTATACGCGTCCTCGCTGCGGCGGCGTTTGGCGGCGGTGTAATGCGCCACCATCGGGTCAATGTTGCCGCCGTTGACGAAAAACGCCAGCTTCGGTCGCCCGAAGCGGGTGATGTCCGCCGCCGACTGGGGCTGCGGCAGGATACAAACGCGAAAGCCCGCGTCCTCCAGAACGCGGGAAATGATCGCCGTGCCGAAGCTGGGGTGATCCACATAGGCGTCCCCCGCCACCAGCACGATATCCGGCGCGTCCCAGCCGCGGGCGCGCATTTCTTCATATGTGATCGGCAAAAACGCCATGAACTTGCTCCTTTCGCGGATAGATCAGCTGCGGGTGTTCATCTCCAGCCATTGCTGGCGGGTGATCAGCACCTGCCGCGGCTTACTGCCCTCGTGCGGACCGACGATGCCGCGCCGCTCCATTTCGTCGATCAGACGACCGGCGCGCGCATAGCCCAGACGCAATTTACGCTGCAACAGTGAAGTGGACGCCATGCCGGCTTCCACCACCACCTCCACCGCCTGCGGGAACATATCGTCGGTTTCGCCGTCGTCCTCTTCCTCACGCGGTGCGGACTTGGCGCTCGCCTCCGCCTGACGGTCGATCTCCTGCATCACGCTTTCGTCGTATTCGCTTTCCTCGGTGGATTTGAGGAAGCTGACCACCGACTCCACTTCGCGGTTGCTGACAAAGCAGCCCTGCACACGCATGGGCTTGCTCATGCCGAGCGGCATAAACAGCATATCTCCGCGTCCGAGCAGCTTTTCCGCACCGCCGCAATCGAGAATGGTGCGCGAATCCACACTGCTCGCCACCGTCAGCGCCAGTCGGCTGGGGATGTTCGCCTTGATCAGACCGGTGATGACATCCACCGACGGACGTTGGGTCGCGATGACCAAATGCATCCCCGCCGCACGCGCCATTTGCGCCAGACGGATGATGGCGTCCTCCACTTCGTTGGCAGCCGCCATCATCAAATCCGCCAATTCGTCGATCACGATCAAAATCTGCGGCATCGGATGCAAGGTGTCGCTGCGCTTGGCCAGTTCGTTGTACGAAGTCAGGTCGCGCACGTTGTTTTCCGCGAATTTCTTGTACCGATCGAGCATTTCCGTCACGGCCCAGCCCAGCGCACCCGCCGCTTTGCGCGGATCGGTCACGACGGGGACGAGCAGATGCGGAATGCCGTTGTAAATGCCGAATTCCACCTGCTTCGGGTCGATCAGCAACAGGCGCACCTCGGCGGGCGACGAGCGATACAGCACGCTCTGGATCATCGAGTTGGTGCAGACGGATTTACCGGAACCGGTCGTACCGGCAATCAGCAGGTGCGGCATGGTGGACAGATCCGCCAGCACGATCTTGCCCGCGATGTCCCGACCGAGCGCCACCGTCAGTTTTCCTTTTGCGGTGGCGAATTCCGGCGAATCAATGAGTTCGCGCAGACTGACGCTGCCGCGCACCTGATTGGGCACCTCGATACCGACCGCCGCTTTATTCGGGATGGGCGCTTCGATGCGCACACCGGTGGTCGCCAGCCGCAGCGCCAGATCGTCCGACAGTTTGGTGATGCTGCTCAGCTTGACGCCGACATCCGGCTCCAACTCATACCGCGTGACCGCCGGACCGCGGGAAACCGCGATCACCTTGGTGCCGATGCGGAAATCATTCAGGGTTTTGACCAGAAGCTGCGCGGTCTGCTGCTGCTCCTGCTGTGCTTTATCGTCATCGACATATTTCGGCTCGTCCAACAGCGAGATGGGCGGATAGCGATAGCCGTCGTCCTCATCGGAAGCGTTGTCGGGGGTGAAAGCGGCGGCGTTTTCCGCCGGCTCGGCAGGTGCGTTCTCCGGCGGCTGTGCCAGATCCTCCAGCCGCACGGCAGGCTCCTCCTGCTGTATATCGCGCGCCGCCTTTTCCAGTGCCTCGCGGGCATCCGGCTTCGGCTCTTCCGTCGGCGCTGTCTCCGGCACCGGCTGCGGTGTTTCTTCGTGCTTTCGACTCTTTTTGTCGGATTTCTCGGGCTTTTCCGAATGCACGGGATGCTCCGGCATGTCGAGATACCCTTCGCCCATCTCCACATCAATGGAAGCGGCGTTCTTTTTGCGTTCCTCGTTTTCCGCCATACGCGATTCCAATACCTGCTTGGTCTTTTTGGCGGGCTTCATCAGCGCATGGAAGAAGGTCATGATCGTCGTCCCCGTCGCCAGCATGAAAAACACGAAAATCAGCAGAACCACGATGATCTTGGCGCCGACATCGGTGAAGAAATATTCCAGCGGATAGCCGAGCACCGCGCCGGTCAAGCCGCCGCCGATGCGCTGTACGCCGTTCAGATAGCTGTCTTTCAGCGCGGGGAAATAACCCGTCGTCGGGTCGGAGGAAAAGATATGTATGGCGCTGCCCACCATCATGATCAGCAGCAGACATTGCCACAACCGCGTGGACGCGTCGGCGGCGGTTTTTTCACGCGCCAGCGAGATCGCGAGATAGATCATCAGCGGCGGAACCAAAAACGCGCACCAGCCGAACAGCCCGAACACAAAGCTGCGTATCACGCCCCACAGACTGTCGCCGTCGATCAGCAAAAGGAAAAACAGCAGGATCGCACCGGCAAATATGAGCACAGCCGCCACTTGATTGGCGGCGCTTTTCTCCTTCTCGGTCCTGTCCTTTTTCGCAGTGGTACGCGCAGCAGACGTGCGCTTGGCGCTCGACTTGGTCGTTCTCTTTTTGGCGGCCATGAAGCCACTTCCCTTCCTCAATGTCCCTCTTGTTCAATCAAAGCATATAAAGCGTCGATCGCGTCCGACAGCGACCCCAGCTCGTCGATCAGCCCTTCCGACACCGCGTCCGTGCCCTCCAGCACACTGCCCATGTCGGTGGTCAGCTCGTCGGTGCTCATGCAAAGCTGCGCAAAGCGTTCGGGCGTCATGTGCGAATGTTCGGTCACAAACGTGGTGATGCGCTGCTGCATCCGCTGAAAATACGTGAACGCCTGCGGCACGCCCAACACCATACCCGTCGTGCGGACAGGGTGAATCGTCATGGTGGCAGACGGTGCAATAAACGATTTCTTTGCCGCCACCGCCAACGGCACGCCGATGGAATGCCCGCCGCCCAGCACCAGCGACACGGTGGGCTTTTTCATGCCCGCGATCAACTCCGCCAGCGCCAGTCCCGCTTCGATATCGCCGCCGACAGTGTTGAGCAGGATGAGCAGTCCCTCGATCTCGCGGCTTTCCTCGATGGCGACAAGCTGCGGGATCACATGCTCGTATTTGGTGGTTTTATTCTCGGAGGACAGTGCATAATGCCCCTCGATCTGCCCGACGATGGTCAGGCAATGGATGACATGCCGCCCACCGTCGGTCGTCACCGCGCCGTTTTCCACCACATCCCGCAAACGGTCTTGCAGCTTTTGGGACACGGTGTCCTTTTGCGGTTGCTCCGTATGATGATCGTTTCGATTGCTCATGACTGTTTCCGCTCTCCTATTCCTGCTGAATTCGCAGACTAGTATTCACGGAAACGTCGGCAGATATGCGTTACACCGTCGCGGGCGTCTGATCCGTCTCGGCGGCGGGTTTTTCCTGTTTTTGCGCGTTGAGGCGCGCGTTCGCCAGCATCAGCTTGATGCGGTTTTCCTGATTGACGCGCGTTGCGCCGGGGTCGTAGTCGATGCAGACGATGTTGGATTGCGGCATGTTTTCCTTGATCTTGCGCACCATGCCCTTGCCCGCCACATGATTGGGCAGACAGCCGAACGGCTGTGTACACACGATATTGCAGATGCCGCTGTCCACCAGCTCCAGCATCTCGCCCGTCAGCAGCCAGCCCTCGCCCATTTTATTGCCATAGCCGAGATAGCCCTTGACCATGGATTTGAGATGCTCGAACGTCGTGGGCGCGCGGAACTCGGGATGGCGCTTGACCGCCGCGATCATGTCGCGCTGCAAGCCCAGAATGTATTTTTTCAGCAGCGAAGCGACCGCGTACGTGACTGTTTTGCCGCCGTACAGGCGGTGATCCTCCACGCGGTTGTCGCATTTGAACAGGATAAAATCGGTCAGCCCGGGGACAACCGGCTCGCAGTCCTCCGAGCGCAGGAATTCCTCCAAATTGTTATTGCCGAGCGGCGCAAATTTTACATAGATCTCGCCGACCACGCCCACTTTGATCTTGGGGACGCGTTTGACAGCGATGGTGGCAAAATCGTCCGCGATGGCACGGAAGTTTTCGCGGATATGTGCCGGACGAAAACTGCCGCGCTGCTGAAAATCGTCCAGCAGCCGCTTGATCCACAGGTCGATGCGGCGTTCGGTCTCCCCCTTTTGCAGTTCATAGGGGCGGCACTGGTTCGCCATATGGACGATCAGGTCGCCGTACAGCATGGAATACGCCATCTGCTGGATCATGGGCAGATTCAGCGAAAAGCCCGGATTTTTCTCCAGACCCGACAGGTTGATAGACACCACCGGAATGTAGTCATAGCCCGCGCGGATCAGCGCTTTGCGCAGCAGGTGGATATAGTTGGACGCGCGGCAGCCGCCGCCCGTCTGGGTAATCAGCAGCCCGATCTTGTGCGGATCGTATTTGCCGCTTTCCACCGCGTCCAGCAATTGCCCGATGACCAGCAGGGCAGGATAACAGGTGTCGTTATGGACATATTTCAGCCCCATCTCCACAATGCCGCGGTGATTGGTGGTTAGCATTTCCGCGTGATACCCGTGCAGTTCGAACACATGTCGCAGCATCGTGAAGTGCACCGGCAGCATTTGGGGCATGAGCAGGGTGTATTCCCGCTTCATTTCTTCCGTAAACAGCAGCCGTCCGCTGTCGTCATAAACCAGTTTTGCCATAGCAAACCTCCCTTTCTCAGTTGTTGCGCGCTTCCACCGCCGCCAGCAAGCTGCGAATGCGGATCTTCACCGCGCCGAGATTGTTGATCTCGTCGATTTTCAGTTGGGTGTACAGCTTGCCGCCGTCCTCGAGAATGCGGCGCACTTCGTCGGTGGTGATCGCGTCGATGCCGCAGCCGAACGACACAAGCTGCACCAACTCCATATCCGGCTGGGTGGTCACGTACTGCGCCGCGTTATACAGGCGGCTGTGATATGTCCACTGATTCAGCACCTTGACCGGTGTTTTGGACACGAGATGCGCCACCGCATCCTCCGTGACGATCACCAGATCAAATGACGAGATCAGGCGGTCGATGCCGTGATTGATCTCGGGATCGACATGATACGGACGACCGGACAGCACAATGATGCGCTTGCCGTTTTCCCGCGCATAGGCGATCATTTCCGCCCCCTTGGCGCGCAGCGTTTCGCGATATGCGTCATAGGCGCGGTAGCCTTCCGCCGCCGCTTTCCTGACCTCGGCGGCAGGGACGCCGAATTCTTTTCCGAAGAATTCGACCGCTTTTTTGGTGAAGAATTTCGGGTTGTGCAAGCCGAAATACGGCATCAAAAACCGTGTTTCGCTCAGCCGCCCGACGTTGGCTTCCAACAGTTCGGGGTAATAGGCGACGACGGGGCAGTTATAGTGGTTATCCCCTTTGCCCTCGTCGAAGTTATACGGCATACACGGATAGAAGATCGCGTCCACGCCCATGTCCAGCAGCGTTTCCACGTGTCCGTGCATCAGCTTGGCGGGATAGCACACAGTATCCGACGGGATGGTATGCTGCCCGACGCTGTACAGCTCACGGCTGGATTCGGGCGACAGCACCACCTCGAAGCCCATATCGGTCAGCATCGCGTACCAGAAAGGCAGATTTTCGTACATGTTCAGCCCCATCGGGATGCCGATGCGACCGCGCAGATTCGTGCCGCCGTGCAGACTGCGCAGATAGTCGTATTTCCAGCTAAACAGGTTGGGGACGTTTTTGGCCGCTCCTTTGCCCAGCGGGCGTTCGCAGCGATTGCCCGAAATGAAGCGGCGACCTGCGCCGAAGTCATTGACGGTAAGCTGGCAATGGTTGCCGCACAACCCGCACTGGGTGGATTTCGATGTGTGCACAAAGCCGTCGAGCGCCGCCGCGTCCAAAATGCCCGAGCGTTCGCCGAGCGAATCGGCGCGATCCTTGGCATACAGCGCCGCGCCGTAAGCGCCCATGATACCGGCGATGGTGGGACGCACCACCTCCGTGCCGAGTTCGCGTTCAAAGCAGCGAAGCACCGCGTCGTTGAGGAAGGTGCCGCCCTGCACCACGATATGTTGTCCGAGTTCCGACGGATCGGACGCGCGGATGACCTTATACAGCGCGTTTTTGACGATGCTCATGGACAGCCCCGCTGAAATATCGTCCACGCCCGCGCCCTCTTTTTGCGCCTGCTTGACCGAGGAATTCATGAACACCGTGCAGCGCGAACCGAGATCCACCGGCTTTTCCGCGAACAGCCCCAGTTTCGAGAAGGTGGCGATGTCATAGCCCAGCGCCTTGGCAAAAGTCTCGATGAACGAGCCGCAGCCGGAGGAACAGGCTTCGTTGAGCAGGATGCTGTCGATCGCACCGCCGCGCACCTTGAAGCATTTCATGTCCTGCCCGCCGATGTCGATGATAAAATCCACATTCGGGCTGAAATGCCGCGCGGCGCGGTAGTGCGCCACCGTTTCCACCAGCCCCAGATCAATGTGGAACGCGTTTTTGATCAATTCTTCGCCGTAGCCGGTCGCGGCGCTGCCGCGAATGGTGATACGGTCGCCGAAGCGCCGATAAATCTCGCGAAGTTGCGCCAGCACCACCGCCACGGGGTTGCCCTCATTGGAGGCGTAATAGGTGTACAGCAGTCCGCCGTCCGGCGAAATCAGCACCAGCTTGGTCGTGGTCGAACCGGCGTCGACGCCGAGATAGGCGTCCCCGCGATAGCCGTCCGCATCGGTATCGGGCGGGCAGTTGGCGGCGTGGCGCGCCGCAAACGCCGCATAGTCCTGTTCCGAAGCAAACAGCGGTTCCAGCGTATTGGTCGTGTTTTTCTGCGCCGTGGCGTTTTCGATGCGGCGCAGCAGCTCATCAAACGGCATCTCACGGCTGTTGCCGCCCGCGTAGCACGCCGCGCCCACCGCGACAAATACATCGGCGTTATCGGGAAACACGGCGTTTTCCGGCGACAGCTTCAGTGTCTCGACAAAGCGCTGCCGCAGCCCTTTCAGGAAGTGCAGCGGGCCGCCGAGAAACAGCACCTTTCCCTTGATCTCGCGCCCCTGCGCGAGTCCCGCGATGGTCTGATTGACCACCGCTTGAAAAATGCTCGCCGCGATATCCTCCTTGCGCGCGCCCTGATTGAGCAACGGCTGAATATCCGTCTTGGCAAACACTCCGCAGCGCGACGCGATCGCATACAGCTTTTCGTGTTGCAGGCTGAGGGCGTCCAACTCGTCCGCCGTGATGCCGAGCAGCGTCGCCATCTGATCGATAAACGCACCGGTGCCGCCTGCGCAGGAGCCGTTCATGCGCTCCTCCAGACCGCCGGTCAGAAAAATGATCTTCGCGTCCTCGCCGCCCAGCTCCACCACCGCGTCCGCGTCCGGCACAAACCGTTCCACCGCGCCCGCCGTGGCGAATACCTCCTGCACAAACTCCAGTTCCGCCGCTTTTGCCACGCCGAAACCCGCCGAACCCGTGATCGCCACCTGCACCGGCTGACCGGCGTATTGCGGCAGCAATTCGCGCAGCAGTTCCGCCGTTTTTTCCCGCACGCGCGACATGTGGCGCTGGTAGGTGTGATACACCGTGCGGTCCTGCTCGTCCAATATGACAATTTTTACGGTGGTCGATCCGATATCAATCCCAATTCGCAAATTCAAGACCTCCATATATATTCAAACGACAACGTTTTTCGCATTTATACCACTATATCTATGCTATTATAGCATGACTTTCCCCGAAACGCAAGCATCGGCAGCATTTCCCTCATCTTCCAGACAGTTCCGTCCCTTTGCGCAAATTTATTCTATAGAAGCAGAACGCCAACACTGCGGAAATCGTCCAGCCGATCGGCCACGATATCCAGATACCGACCGAACCGAGCCACGGCGAAAACGCAAACGCGAGGATTACGCGCAGCACGAGATCGGTGAACGTGGACATCGTAAAACAGCGGATAAAGCCCGCTCCGCGCAACACACCGTCGCACAGCAGCTTGAGCATCACGCAAGGATAAAACGGCGACACGATCAGCAAAAACAGCCGTCCTGTCTCCATGGCTTGCTGACCGCCTTCCCGCAAAAACAGACCTGTCATCTGCGCGCCTGCCAGCAGGTACAGCAGCATAAACGGCACGGCGATCGCCAGCGACATGCACAACCCTGCGCGAAACCCGCTCCGCACACGATCCGGTTTGCCGCCGCCGATGTTTTGCGCCGCAAAGCTGGACACCGCGTTGGACATGGTGCTGAACGACGTGATGGCAAACGTATTCAGCTTGATCGCCGCCGAATAGCCTGCGATGACCGACGAACCGTAGCCGTTGACCAGCCCTTGTATAAACAGGTTGCCGACCGATACAAAGCTCTGCTGCAAAATGCTGGGAATTGCCAGCCGCAGAATGCGACGCAGCATCGGCCAAGTGAACAGCGGGATATGCTCCTCCCCCATTTCCTTTTCCGCCATCAGGCGATGCAACCGCCGCCACAGCGTCCATACCGCCGCCACAGCGGACACGCCCTGCGCGAGGAACGTCGCCCATGCCACACCGGCGACGCCCATGTCGAAGCCCGCCACAAACAGCACATCCAGCACGACGTTGCCGACGGAGGACGCGAGCAAAAAATAAAACGGTGTGCGGGAATCCCCCAGAGCGGTGAAGATACCGGTCGCCACATTGTAAAGAAACAAAAACAGAAAACCGCCGATGTATATTTGCAGATACAGCGCCGCATCGGGAAAAATGTTGGTCGGGGTCTGCAACGCCCGCAGCACAGGACCG
>CAJKXG010000016.1 GCA_905203795.1 uncultured Oscillospiraceae bacterium
CCGCTCTTACTGGGTTCGGGGGCGCTGCCGCCGTATTGCTTCAACAGCGTTTCCAGAGATCGTTTTGCCATTACGCCTGCGCCTCCTTCTGCTCCATCTGCGAATAGTAGATTTCCTGATATTCCTGATTGCCGGCAAGCAGCTCGTTGTGTGTGCCGATGCCGGTGATGCGACCGTCGTTCAGCACAATGATCTGATCCGCCTCCATCACCGAGCTGATGCGCTGGGCGATGATGATTTTGGTGGAATCCTTCAGTTCACCTGCAAATGCGGCGCGGATGCGCGCTTCGGTGGCGGTATCCACCGCGCTGGTGCTGTCGTCGAGAATGAGGATCTTCGGATGCTTCAGCAGTGCCCGCGCGATGCAAAGCCGCTGCTTCTGTCCGCCCGAGACATTGACGCCGCCCTGCTCCAGTTCGGTCTCATAGCCGTCCGAAAAGCTGCGAATAAAGCCGTCCGCCTGCGCATGTTCGGCGGCGACCGTCATCTCCGCTTCGGTCGCGTTTTCATCGCCCCAGCGCAGGTTGTCGGCGATGGTGCCGGAAAACAGCACGTTCTTTTGCAGCACCATGCCCACGCCGCTGCGCAGATTTTCCAGCGAATAGTCGCGCACATCCACACCGTCCACCAGCACTTCGCCCTCATCGGGATCGTACAGGCGCGGGATCATGGAAACCAGCGTGGTCTTGCCGCTGCCGGTCGAGCCAATGATGCCGACGGTCTGTCCGGGCCGAATGGTGAAGGACACATCGTCCAGCACCCGCTCGGCGCTCGTTTTGTAATAGCGGAAGTTGACGTGGCGGAATTCGACGCAGCCTTGCGTGACCTTGGCGTCCGGACGAGCGGCGTGGTCGTCGTTGAGATCGACCTTTTCGTCCAGTACCTCTTCGATACGGCGGGACGACGCCAGCGCCCGCGAGCTGAACACAAACAGCATCGACACCATCAGCAGCGACATCAAAATCTGCGTGATATAGGTGATAAACGCGGTCAGATCGCCGAGCAGCATATCGCCCACGATCACCTGTTTGCCGCCGAACCAGATGACGGCCAGCGACGTGAGGTTCATGACCAGCATCATGATCGGCTGCACCATGATCATCACGTTCATCGCCCGCAGATTCGCGTCCTTCAGATCGGCGTTCGCATCGGCAAAGCGTTTGACCTCGTGCGATTCGCGCACAAAGGATTTGATGACGCGCACATTGGTCAGATCCTCCTGCACGGTGGCGTTCATCTTATCCAGCTTGCTCTGCATCGTGCCGAAGCGCGGGAAGCCGATCTTGACGATGATGCTCTCCGCGACAATGAGGATCGGGATGGTGACAAGCAGGATCGTCGCCAGACGCGGATTCATGGTCACCGCCATGATCAGCGCACCGATCAGCATACCGGGCGCACGCAAAAACATGCGCAGCAGCATGTTGACAAAGTTCTGTAGCTGCGTCACGTCGTTGGTCAGACGTGTCACCAGCGAGCCGGTGCTGAATTTATCGATGTTGGCAAACGAAAAGGTCTGCACCTTGTCGTAAATGTCCTGCCGCAGATCGGCGGCGAAGTTGACGGACGCTTTCGCACCGAAGTACGCGCCGCCCGTACCGCCGACCATCATCAGCACAGCGGTGAGCACCATCAGCAGCGCCACGCCCACCACATAGCCGACGTTCTGATTTTCCACGCCGGTGTTGATGATCGACGCCATGAATTTCGGCATCACCACTTCGCCGATCACCTCGACGATCATACACAGCGGTCCGACCAGAAAATAGACCCAATAGGGGTTCACATATTTCATCCATCGTTTCATAGGCTTGTCGTTCCTTTCTCATCGAATGAGGCTTGCCATGCCTGTATATCGGCGTTTTCCAAATTGTCCCGCATGCGGTTCAACATGTCGGAAAACTGCTGCCGCTCCTCGTCGGAAAAACCGCGAAACAACACATCGGCGGTGAACTGCTTGCCGCGGGAGCAGCGGTCGTCCATCGCCTGTCCCTCCGCCGTCAGCGTCAGGTGCGTCACCCGTCCGTCCCGCTCATCGGGCGTGCGGGCAACCAGACCTGCCTCCTCCATCCGCCGCAGCGAGATCGCCGCAGACGCAGGCGAGATATGCATCACATCCGCCAACTGTTTCTGCGTCAGTCCGGGATGCCGGCGAATATGAAACAGCATAAACGGGTGTCCGTTGAAAATGCCGCAAGCCTGAAAAAACCGCCGCATCACATTGCGGTGGGTGTGCATGAATTCATGCAACTGCTCATCCACCTCTTCGGAAGTGACCATATGCATGTCTCCTTTCTGCCATCTATCTTTTGATATGTGACTATTATAGCAAAAAGTTAAACGTTTAACAATCGGCGCTTTGCTAAAAAAGTTATACGTTTAACCATCTAAACGTTGTATGAATTGCCGAAGGGCACACCGACCGGTTATCGGAAGACAAATCCCTTGAAAAATCGTCGGCACTGTGGTACACTATACACAAAGCCAAACAAAAGCAGGTGAGCACGTGAAAATACAGGAATCCGCCGAAAATTATCTGGAAACGATTTTGATGTTGGGACAGCGCAAAGGTGCAGTGCGGTCGATCGACATTGCCAATGAGTTGGGGTTTTCCAAGCCCAGTGTCAGCGTGGCGATGAAAAATCTGCGGGAAAACGGGTACGTCGAGATGGATGCCGACGGCTATATCTCCCTGCTGCCCGACGGGATGGCGATCGCGGAAAAAATGTACGAGCGGCACACGCTGATTTCCGATTGGCTGATCGCACTCGGCGTAGATCCAAAGGTCGCCGCGGAGGACGCTTGCCGCATTGAGCATGTCATCAGTGCGGAAACCTTTGAAGCGATGAAAAAACACGCGATCCGAAAGGACTGAGCGGGCAGATCCACTGCCGAAGAACGACTTTCCCACATCGCTGTGCATGATACAAAACCGCACCGTGAAGTTTCTTTTCACGGTGCGGTTCTTTATGCCGTATAGGTTTTGATGACACTTTCGGCGACGGCTTTGCGGGATTGGCGCATATCCATTGCCTGTCGCTCAATATATTTATGCGCCTGTTCCTCATTCAAATGGAGATATTCCACAAGCAGGCATTTCGCGCGTGCGACCAACCGCGTCTCCTCCAGTTTTTGCTGTAAACGGCGATTTTCCTGCTCCACCGCCAGCCGCCGACTGCCCGCTGCGATCAGTATCCGCGCCGCTTGATGAAAAAGCTGCGGCGACAACGGTTTCGCCAGCGTCAACACGCCGTATTCCTCCACGCGGCTGCTCACCTCATCAAACAACTCATTTTTGACCAACAGCACCGCTCCCAGCGGCGCGGTTTCCGCCACCTGCAACGCCAGCTCGTGTCCGAATTCGTCCGACAGCGGCGTATTGATGATTACCAAATCATAACTACCCGTCAACATCGCCCGTCGCGCTTCATTCGCCCCAGACGCCGTGCTGACAGGATCAAAGCTGTGGCGATCCAAAATCGACCGCAGCTTTTCGCCGCCGCCCCCACCGGACACGATCAGCACGCTATATGTATTTTTACACAGCATGCGGACTCCTCCGTCAAACCACCTGCGGAACAGGATGGCGATACACGTGCAGCAGCCGTTCCGGCAACAGACGGTGTACAAACGCGCTTTCCGACGCCAGCAGGAACGCTTCCTCGTAACTTTGCGGCAGACGGCGCAGGGTGGTCAACTGCTCGGCAGTTGCATCGGTCGAATGGACATTGAGCGGCTCACACAACGGCAGCCCTTGTGCCACGCCGTCCAAACCCGCGTCGATCACCAGCGCGATCGCCAGATACGGATTGGCGGTCGTATCGGGAGAACGCAGCTCCATGCGTTCGTGTCCTGCCGCATCGTGCGGGATACGAATCAGCTGCGACCGATTTTGCCGCGACCACGCCACATGGCCGGGGGCTTTGTGCCGTCCCAAACGGGCGTAAGACTGCTCGGTGGGATTGAGAAACGCCGTGATCTCGCTCACATGCGCCAGCACACCTGCGACAAAGCTGTCCGGCAGGCGGTCGCCGGCGGCGTTCAGAAGATTGATATGCATCCCGTTGCCGGATTGATCGGCAAACGGCTTAGGAGCAAAAGAAGCATACAGACCGTTGCGAGCGGCGATGGTGCTCACCACCGAGCGGAACGTGGTCGTATTGTCCGCGCAGGTCAGCGGGTCGGCGGCGTGGAAGTCGATGCCGTTTTGCCCGGGTCCCGCACCGTGGTGGGAACTTTCGGGGCACAGTCCCATCTCCTCCAGCGTCAGGCAGATTTCCCGCCGCACATTTTCCCCTTTGTCCGCCGGCGCGATGTCCAGATACCCCGCTGTGTCAAAGGGAATGTTCAGCGGGTGTCCCTCATCATCGGTACGCAGCAGGTAAAATTCCGATTCGGTGCTCACCGCAAAGGTCAGCCCCGCCTGGCGGGCGCGCGCCACCGCCTGCCGCAGAATATGCCGCCCGTCCAGTTCAAACGGCGTACCGTCCGGGTACTTGATATCGCAGAAAAAGCGCACCACCCGCCCATGAGAGGGTCGCCACGGCAGCAGCGACAGCGTGGCGGGATCGGGAAACAGAATCAGATCGGATTTTGCCTCATCGCCGAAGCCGCGCACCGCCGACGCATCAAACGGAAACCCGTCGCGAAACACCGCTTCCAGCTCACACGGCATGATCGAGACATTTTTCTGCACGCCGAACACATCGCAAAACGCCAGACGGATAAACTTCACATCATTTTCAAAGATAAAATCCACCGCTTCGGATTGGGTATACAACATCGGTCAACATCCTTTCTGCTTCCGGATAATGGAATCAGTATATCATACTTTTGGTGTGAGCGCAACCAAAAAGCGGCGGTCCCCCCGCCGGAGACCGCCGCCTTGCTTATTTCTTTTTGCTTCCGAAATATCCGATCAGCGCGACCAAGATCGCGATGACGACCATCACCAGGAAAATACCGCCCATCCCCTGCGCCATCAGCAGAAGCGAATCATTAAAATTCTGCATCATATGCCGTTCCTCCTCACTTCAACAACTGCGGCACAAGGTTCAGCACCATGCCGCCCGCCAGCACCGACGCGATCTGTCCGGACACGTTGGCGCCGACCGCGTGCATCAGCAGATGATTTTGGTTGTCCGCTTCCAGACCCAGCTTCTGGATCACACGAGCGGACATCGGGAATGCGGAAATGCCCGCCGCACCGACCATCGGATTGATCTTGTTCTTGAGGAACAAGTTGAGCAGTTTGGCAAACAACACACCCGCCACACTGTCAAACACGAACGCCACCAGACCGAGCCCCATGATCAGCGCCGTCTGCCACGTGACAAAGCTCTCCGCCCGCATACTGAACGAGATGGTGATACCGAGCAGCAGCGTCACGAGGTTTGCCAGCACGTTTTGCGCGGTGTCGGACAGCCGCCCCAGCACGCCGCACTCGCGCAGCAGGTTGCCGAACATCAGGAAGCCGACCAACGACACCGACATCGGCGCGATAAAGCCCGCGATCACCGTCACGATGATCGGGAAGGCAATGCGCAGACCGCGCGACACGTTTTTCGGGTTATACGGCATGCGGATGCAGCGCTCTTTCTTGGTGGTCACCGCTTTGATCGCGACCGGCTGGATGATCGGCACCAGCGCCATGTACGAATACGCTGCGACCGCGATCGGACCGATATAGTTGGATTTGAGCACCTGCGACACCAGAATGGAGGTCGGACCGTCCGCCGCACCGATGATGCCGATGGACGCCGCGTCCTTCAGATCAAAGCCCAACAGCGTGGCCACCGAAATGGTGAAGAAAATGCCGAACTGTGCCGCCGCACCGAACAGGAACATCTTCGGATTGGACAACAGCGGCCCGAAATCGATCATCGCACCGATGCCGATAAACAAGAGCAGCGGCAACGCCTCCGACGCTTCGATGCCGATATGGAACAGCCATTCGATAATGCCCTGCGTTTCGCCGATGCCCTCTACCGTCTGGTTGAGCACACCGGACAGCGGCAGGTTCACAAGAATCGCGCCAAATCCCATCGGCAGCAGCAGCGCCGGCTCATAATCTTTCTTGATCGCCAGCCAGATCAACAGGATGCCGACGGCGTACATCAGCACCTGCTGCCATGTCACCGACCCAAATCCTTCCAACAAAAATCCCATAGTTATACGCGTCCTTTCTCATTCCTCGGGAATAACAAAAGCGAGGCTTTCGCCGCGCGGATACGCGGTAAAAGTCTCGCTGCGGTACAGAAATCTTCTGTCGGCATGAACCGGACGGCGCAAGCGCGCACATCGGGATTGACGGCTCATGCTACACCCGTTAGGGTGCATAGCTACTCCCTTTTAAGGGTAGTATACGACATCTATATCGCATTTGTCAACCTAATTTTTGGAATATAGGTCGCGATCGTTCAAAAAGCGGATGACAGCACGTCTCCTTTCGGGCAACGTCCGTCCGATGCGCATTTTTCAGAAGGGACTCACGAGGACGCCTGTCCGCGAGCAATGGACTTCACAGACAGTTGCCGGTAAGTCATGCCGACCACGATCAAGGACGCGACAAAGGTGAAGATGTCGGCAACCGGCATGGAATACAGCACACCGTCCAATTGAAACCACAGCGGCAACAGCAACGCCAGCCCAACACCCAATACGATCTCCCGAATCATCGAGAGCAGCGTCGAAGCCAATGCCTTGCCCATCGCTTGCAGGAAGATGAACGCCGCTTTGTTGATGCAAGCCGGCACGATCATGCACAGATACACGCGGAAGGCTTTGACCGCAAATTCCGTGTAATACGCGCTTTCATTCGCCGCGCCGAAAACGGCGATCAACTGCCGCGGAAACACCTCCACGATCAGCAGAGCGATCACACCGACACATGCTTCCGCCGCCAGCAGCATGGTAAACAGCTTCTTGACGCGATCCTGTCGCTCCGCCCCCATGTTAAAACCGACAATGGGGATACAGCCCGCCGCCATGCCGACGACGATGGCGATCACGATCTGAAACACCTTCATCACAATCCCCACGACTGCCATCGGAATCTGCGCATACTGCGCCCGCCCGAAAATCGGATCCAACGCACCGTAGCGGCGAAGCATATTGTTGATAGCCGCCATCGCCGCCACCAGCGAAATCTGCGACAAAAAGCTGCAAATACCGAGCGCCAGCATCTGCCGATCAATCGACGCGTCAAGACGAAAACAGCTTTTCGTCAGCTTCACGGATTTGGTGTGCGTCAGATACCACACCGCCAACGCCGCTGTCAGCACCTGCCCGAGCACCGTCGCGACCGCCGCCCCCATCATACCCCAGCGGAACACAAAAATGAAGAGTGGATCCAGAAGGATATTGGCAACTGCACCAACCAACGTGGACATCATTGCAAATTTCGGACTGCCGTCCGAACGGATGACAGGGTTCATCGCCTGCCCAAACATGTAAAACGGGATTCCAAGCGAAATCCAGAAGAAATATTCCTGCGAATGGTGAAACGTTTCCGTGTTCACCGTGCCGCCGAACATCGAAATGATCGGGTCGGCAAACAACAGATACACCGCGCACAACAGCACGCCGCTGACGACGGACAACACCACCGCATTGCCCACACTGCGTTGGGCATCCGCCGTCTTGCCCTGCCCGAGACGCAGACTGACGAAAGCGCAGCAGCCGTCGCCGATCATCACCGCGATGGCCAGTGCGATGACCGTCAACGGAAAAACGACGGTGTTGGCCGCATTGCCGTAGGAGCCAAGATAATCGGCATTGGCGATGAAAATCTGATCGACAATGTTGTACAGCGCCGCGACCAGCAGCGAGATGATACAGGGGAGCGCATACTTGCGCATCAATTTGCCAAGCCGCTCCTCCGCCAGATACTGTTGATTCGATTGCATAAAATCGCATACCTCCTTAAAAAATAAAAAATGCGTAAATCCTCATCTGGATTTACGCATTTCGCCACACGATAGTATGATAATAGCACAAAAGCATCAGCTTGTCAAGCGTACAAGACGGGTATTGGCCTTATGTTTTTTCCGAGACCAGTTGCTTGCGGTAGGCCGTTGGGGTCATGCCCGCCAACGATTTGAACGCGCGGTTAAAGGTGCGCTGGCTGTCGAACCCGCACTGCGCGGCGACCTCCTGAATCGAGATGCGGGGATGGCCCAAAAGCTGCTGTGCCAACCCCACCCGCAGCGAATTGACATAATCGTTGAAGCCGACCTGCACTTTTCCCGAAAACAAGCGGGACAAATGCTGCCGATTCGCACCGATCGCCTCCGCAACCTGCCCGATGGTCAGCGACTCGGTAAAATGCTCCGAAATGTAGACGAGCATCCGCTGCATCGCCGGTTCGGCGCTGTTGAGCTGCACCTTTTGCAGTGTCAATTGCTCCAACACCCGCCCGACGAGCACCGCGAGGAAGCCCTTGGCAATGCTCATTTTCGATTCGTTCACCGCACGCGGCATCGCCTCCAGACAATACCGCACATCGGGGTGCACCTGCTCGGCGGTCAAAATCGGCCATTTGCACTGATAGCGCTGCAATTTGGTGACGAAATCCGCCGCCAACTCCGCGTCAAACACCAGCGTAACGCTCTCGCTCGACTCATCGGTGACGTATTGATGCACCTTGTTCGGGAACACCATCAGCAGATCGCCCTCGTGCAGTATGTGCTGCTCCCCTTGCAGAGCGATGCGGATGCTTCCCTCTTTCACATAGAGAAACTCCACTTCCTTGTGCAGATGAGCATTGGCGCAGATGTTGTGAAAAAAGAAAAACTTCACCGGCAGCGGCTGCTGTTCATAAAATGCCGGCATCGTGTTCCCTCCTTTCCGAATCTAGAAAACCACGACGCCGGCGGTGTCCGCGGGAGCGGCGACGCTGAGACGATAGTCATACCCCGCGCGCAAGCCGCCCGCCGTCAGCGCGTTTTCCGCCGTGTGATACGCCAGATCGGGCAGGTTGTTTTCGCGGCTGAGATGCGCCAGTATAAACCGCGTCGTCCCGCCCGCCGCCAACGCGGTCAACTCGGCGGCGCACGCGTCGTTGGACAGATGCCCCGTATCCGCCAGAATGCGGCGCTTCAAAAAATACGGATACGCGCCTGTGCGCAGCATCTGCAAATCGTGATTGGATTCCAGCTGCACCAGATCGCAGCCGTGCAGCGCCATGCGGACGGTGTCGGTCATGCGACCGATATCGGTCGCCACCGCCGCCACGCGGTCGTCGGCGGTATGTACCCGATAGCCGCAGCTTTGGCGGCTATCGTGCGGGGTGGGAAACCATTCCACAAACAGGCTGCCCGCCTCGTATCCCGCCTGTTCCAACGGGTGACAGCACACGTCCGGCTCGAGAAAACCGCCCTCCATGATGCCCGCCAGCGTCCCCGCCGTGGCGTAAACGGGATACCCGTAGCGCTTGACCAACACCCGCAGACCGCATACGTGGTCGCGATGCTCATGCGTCACAAAAACCGCGCGAATCAAAGCGGGATCGATCCCCCGCTCGGTCAGCGCGGTCTGAATGCGTTTGGCACTGACGCCGGCATCGATCAAAATGCCGCCGTCACCGCCGCCGATATACGTACAATTGCCGCTGCTGCCGCTGAAAAGCGGGCAATATCGTGCCATGCCGAACTCCTCCGCGTCACAGCGCCTGCCGCAGCAGCGCGTCGGGCAGCTCCACCCGTTTGATGTCCGCTCCGAGCGCCCGCAGCTTTTCGCTCAAATTCTCATAACCACGTTCGATGTGGTGAATGTCCTCGATCTCCGTCATTCCCTGCGCCGCCAACGCCGCGATCACCATCGCCGCGCCCGCACGCAGATCCACCGCCTTGACCGGCGCGCCGGTCAGATGATCCACGCCCTGAAACACCGCGGTCTTTCCGTCCACCTGCACCATTGCGCCCATGCGGCGCAGTTCGTCGATATAGCGGAAACGGTTGTCCCACACATCCTCGGTCAAAATGCTCGTCCCCTCCGCCAGCGAGAGCAGCACGCCCGCCTGCGGCTGCATGTCCGTCGGGAAACCCGGATGCGGCATCGTCTTGATGTTGCAGTGCACCAACGGCTGATCGCGCACGATGCGGATGGAATCGTCGTATTCGGTGACCTCCACGCCCATCTCCTCCAGCTTGGCGGTGATGGACTCGAGGTGCTTCGGAATGACGTTTTTGACCAGCACATCGCCGCCGGTCGCGGCCGCCGCCGCCATATACGTCCCCGCCTCGATCTGGTCGGGAATGATGGAATAGGTCGTGCCGTGCAGCTCCTCCACACCGCGGATCTTGATGACGTCGGTACCCGCGCCGCTCACATCCGCGCCCATGAAGTTGAGGAAGTTGGCGAGATCGACGATGTGCGGCTCCTTCGCCGCGTTTTCGATGACCGTCACACCCCGCGCTTTCACCGCCGCCAGCATGATGTTGATGGTCGCGCCGACGGTGATTTTATCGAGATAGATGGAACTGCCCACCAAACGCGAACCGACCACCTCGATCATGCCGTTTTCCATCGGCGAGGTGATACCGCCCAGCGCTTTGAAGCCTTTCAGATGCTGATCGATCGGGCGCACGCCGAAATCGCAGCCGCCCGGCATCGGCACGCGTGCCGTACCGAACCGCCCCAGCAGCGCGCCGAGAAAATAGTACGACGCACGCATATGCCGCGCCAGATCATACGGTACGACATACGAGTGGATAGGACGGGGGTCGATTTCCACGGTGTTTTTATTGATACGGCGCACCTGCGCGCCGAGAACAGACAAAATTTCCAACGCGGTGGACACATCGGCAATGTTCGGGACATTTTCCAGGCAGCACACGCCGCCGGACAGCACGACGGCAGGCAGAATCGCGACCACGGCGTTCTTCGCACCGCTGATCTCCACTTCGCCGCACAGCCGCGCGCCGCCGTTGATACGGTATTTTTCCAAGCGTCTCCACTCCCACTACAGTATCTTTATGAAACGCGTTGCAGACATTCACGCGTAGTTATCCAAGTATAGTATATATAGTATATCACGCTTTCGCAGAAAATGCAAACTGTATTTTTCTCGATATGGATTCTTTTTCCTTCTTATTTTGTCGAAAACGATCGACACGCCGGAACAGTCGAAATCCCCCTGTATAAGGATATAATATTTACAATTCTTTCATATACTTTTGCCGAAAATACGGTATGATAGGGGCAGACGAATCGCGGGGGCGCGGGAAAGATGTTTGGGTATGTAAAAATTTGGAAGCCGGAGCTGAAAGTGGCGGAATACGAGCAATATCAAGGCGTATACTGTTCGCTGTGCAAGCAGCTCGGTCGCCGATACGGCTTGTTTTCCCGCCTGACCCTCAGCTACGACCTCGCGTTTCTCGCGTTGTTTCATCTGTCGCTGAAACCGCACTGTGCCGGCTTTTCCAAAGGACGGTGCAGTTTTAACCCGTCCAAGCGCTGTCTCGATTGCAAGGACGACGCGCTGGCGTTTGCGGCGGATGCGGCGGTGCTGCTGACGTATCACAAGCTGCGGGACAATATCGCCGACAACGGCTTTTTCAAAGGATTGCCCGCGCGCCTGTTGCTGCCGTTCGCCGCACTGGCGGCACGCAAAGCCCGCCGTCTGTGCCCGGACGTCGCCGCCGTTGTCGCGGACTGCATGGCG
>CAJKXG010000017.1 GCA_905203795.1 uncultured Oscillospiraceae bacterium
CCCCGCCGTTGCGGCGACTGTCGCCGCCGCAGTGGCGGCAGTGGACGCGGCAGAAGCGGCGGTTGTTCCCACCGCTTGCAGCGGTACAGACGGTTGCTGCTGCATGGGCTGGGACGGCTGCCGGTCCGGCGTCGGCTGCTGTGCCGATGCGCCGCAGGAAGCACAAAAGCGGGCGTCTGTCTCCATCGGCTTGCCGCAGGAAACGCAAAAATAGGTGCTCGGCGTTTGTTTCGCGCCGCATACAGGACAGAAGGCTGCCGTTTGCGGCATATCGCAACCGCATTTTACACATTTCATACCGTAATTACCCCTTTTCTATAACGCCCGAAAGGCGTGTTCCGATGCGATCCGCATATCTGAAGTTCAATCATATCATGATTGTAGCATTTCGGTTGCATAAAAGCAAGTCATTTCGGCAGTCTTTCCGCATGGCGGAAAATTCCGTGGTTTGCGGCATACGGGTATTGACATTTCCGTTTGCCGTTTGGTATAATATAGTGATTCCCAAACGGAAACGAAAGGGTGTTTGAAACAATGGCAAAAGAAACCATCGTAACCAGCGAGGGCTTGCGCAAGCTGGAACTGGAACTGGAAGAATTAAAATCCGTCAAACGTAAAGACGTCGCCGAAAAAATCAAAACGGCGCTGTCGTTTGGTGACTTGTCGGAAAACAGCGAATATGACGAGGCGAAAAACGAACAGGCCATGATCGAAGGCCGCATCGCCGAGCTGGAAGCTCAGCTCAAATATACGCGTGTGCTGGACGAGGCGGAACTGCGCAGCGGTGCGGTGCATGTCGGTCTGGGCGTCGTCGTGCGCAACGAAGAGTCGGGCGAAGAGGAAAACTACCGTCTGGTCGGCTCGGTGGAATCCGATCCGCTGGCGGGGAAAATCTCCGATGAATCGCCGGTCGGCAAAGCGCTGATGGGGCATGTGGCGGGCGACACGGTGGAAGTGACGCTTCCGAACGGCAGCCTGCTGCATTACACGCTGCTGGAAATTGTCAAGTAAAAGGACGGAAACGATATGAGCGAAAAGACACCGAACGCCGCCGAGGAATTGAGCGAACAGCAGTTGTCCGAGTTGCTGCAAATTCGGCGGGATAAACTGACGGCGCTGTGCGAGGCGGGCAAAAATCCGTTCACCATCACGAAATTCGACGTGACCGCGCACAACGCCGATATCCGCGCCCGTTTCGACGAGATGGAAGGCAGCGAGGTCACCGTGGCAGGCCGCATGATGAGCCGCCGCGTGATGGGCAAAGCCAGCTTCATGGATCTGCGCGACGGCAGCGACCGTATGCAGGTGTATGTGCGCCGCGACGATGTGGGCGCGGACGAGTACATGGATTTCAAAAAATGGGACATTGGCGATATCGTCGGTGTGACCGGCATGGTGTTCCGCACGCAGACGGGGGAAATTTCGCTGCACGCGAGCCGTGTGGTGCTGCTGTCCAAATCGCTGCTGCCGCTGCCGGAAAAATTCCACGGACTCAAAGACACCGACGCGCGCTATCGTCAGCGCTATGTCGATCTGATCGTCAATCCCGAGGTGCGCAGCGTGTTTGTCAAGCGGTCGCGCATCATCTCCGAGATTCGCCGCTTCCTTGAAGATCAGGCATTCCTCGAGGTGGAAACGCCGGTGCTGCACAACATTGCGGGCGGTGCGGCTGCGCGTCCCTTCATCACGCATCACAATACGCTGGACATCGATATGTACCTGCGTATCGCGCTGGAACTGCACCTCAAGCGGCTGATCGTCGGCGGCTTTGAACGGGTGTACGAGATCGGGCGCGTGTTCCGCAACGAGGGCATGGACACCCGCCATAATCCCGAGTTTACGCTGCTCGAGCTGTATCAAGCGTACACCGATTATAACGGCATGATGGATTTGACCGAAAATCTCATCCGCACGGTCGCGACGCGGGTGCTGGGCAGCGCCAAGATCACCTACGGCGACGTGGAGATCGACCTTGAAAAGCCGTTTGCGCGGCTGAGCATGGTGGAAGCAGTCAAGCAGTACGCGGGAGTGGATTTCGCCGCCATCGAGACGGAAGAACAAGCAAAAGCGCTGGCGCGTGAGCATCACATCGAGTATGAGGATCGCCATAAAGTGGGCGATATTCTCAATCTGTTCTTCGAGACGTATGTCGAGGAGCATCTGATCCAGCCGACCTTCATCATGAACCATCCGGTGGAGATTTCGCCGCTGGCGAAACGTATGCCGGAAAACCCGCGTTACACCGAGCGCTTCGAGCTGTTCATCGTCGGTCGCGAGCACGCCAATGCGTTCTCCGAGCTGAACGACCCGATCGATCAACGCGGTCGCTTTGAAGCGCAGGCCGCGCTGAAAGCGGCGGGCGACGAGGAAGCAACCGATGTGGACGAGGATTTCCTCACCGCGCTGGAGTACGGTATGCCGCCCACAGGCGGGCTGGGAATCGGCATCGACCGTCTGGTCATGCTGCTGACGAACGCCGCCTCCATCCGCGACGTATTGCTCTTTCCGACGATGAAACCGATTGACAAGTAAAGCACGATATAGCGATGAAAAAAGCACGATTCGTATCCGAATCGTGCTTTTTCGATATCCGGTGTTGGAAAGTAAATGTCCGATAGGTGTATCCGCATAGGAAATAGAGGCGTGGCAAAAATCCCATGTTATCCGATGGTCACATACTCTGTTCCTTCGGTAAAGCTCTCGCTCGCCGTCTGCTCGATTTTGAGCGTCCCATCGGCTGTCAGCGCAAACACGGTGCTTTGACTGCTCCAATCGACCACCGTGATCTTGTCATCCGACACCGTGTAGCTGAAGGTATCACCGCTTGGACCGGCCACCATATAGATCGGTTTGCCGTTGTATTCGAGCTTATACTCTCCGACGGTGGTATAATCGTAGGTTGCCCAATCGTAATCCACCGTCCCGTCGTCATGGAACAGCAGAGACCTGACGTCGATAAAGCCGTCGTTGAGATCCTCAAATGCATAGTACCCTGTTTCGCACTTCAGCTCGGCTTTCGCAGGTTCTTTTTCCCCCTCTGAGGCGGGATCGGACTGCTGGGACTCCTCATCCTTCGATGTGGGATCGGACTGCTGAGTGCCCTCGTCCTTCGATGCGGAATCTGACTGCTGAATGGTTGCGTCATCTTTCGGCTGATCCGTTTCATTTTCGCCGCACGCCGCCAAACTTAACAGCATAGCGACCGAAAACAGCATACAAATCCATTTTTTCATTGCTTCATCCTCCGTTCATCTCAATATTCAAAAGTCCACCGCGAAACAAGTGCCCACGCACCTCTCATTGCGAAGCCGAGAAAACATCAAGGCGCATTTCCCCGCCCGCATGCTCAACTGACACACAAATACGGTCGCCACGTTTCCAATTTCTTTTCGCCGATGCCGTCGATCAGCAGCAATTCCTCCACGCTGTCGAACCCATTATGCGAGGTGCGATATGCCAGAATCGACGCGGCGGTCTTTTCGCCCAACTGCGGCAACCGCATCAGTTCCGCCGCCGTGGCGGTGTTGAGATTAATGCGAAGCGTTTCGGGCGCAGTACCGGTCGTAGCAGTCGCCCCGGTCGGCTCGTGATATACCACCCCGATCGGCGCGAATTCCGGCACGCTGCTCCACGCGGTCAGCGTCACCGCGACAAAGATACTCGCCGCGATCAGCCACATGATCGTCTCCCCGCTCAAACCGCTCCATGGCGGCAGGCGCTTTTCATCACGCATGGGTGATCCACGGTTTCAGCGCGTCCGCGCACAACCGCGCGATCCAACGCGCACCGTTCTCGTTGGGATGTACGCCGTCGTCCGAAAACCAGCGCGGTTCCTGTGTCCGACAGGCTTCTTTGAGCAGGTCGTCGGTCGGGATAAACACATCCGCCAGCTCCGCCGCCACACGGCGGCAGGCGGCGACCTTCGGATCAAAATCCTCCCGCCACGACAGTTTATCGCCGTCCTGATGCAGCAGATACGGCGACAGCACCAAAATCTTCGCTTTGGTTTTCTCGCGCACCTGCGTCAGCATCCAGCGCACATTCTCCTCATACGCCGCCGCGCTGGTGAACCGATTCTGATCCATCGCGCGCCATGTGTCGTTGACGCCGATCATCAGCGACAGCACATCCGGCTGCCACTCCAGACAATCGGACTCCCAGCGTTCCCGCACTTCCCATGAACGGTCGCCGCTGCAACCGAGATCCAGAAATTCCATGTCTGCATCCGGCAGTTCCGCTTTCAGCAGCTCCGCCGTGAAATGCACGTACCCGTGCCCCAGATGATGCGGATCGCTGCGATCGCGTCCCGCGTCGGTAATGCTGTCCCCCTGAAATAAAATGCGCATGACAAATGCCCCTTTCCCCTATTGAATTTCACTTTACGGCACTTGAAACCACTTGCCGTTTTTGATGGTCGGCATCTTGATAACCTTTTGCTGTTGTTCGCTCGCCTCGCCAAACCAGTCGTACTTCCAGCCGTCCTCCGTGTTCACCATACGCACGGCATAATAGTGATGCTCGCCGCCGATATCCAGCAGATACATCGTATAAATGGGATTTTCCTGATCCAGCGCCGGTACTTGGTCAAACCCCTCGACATCCACCCAATACTTCGGAATGCAGCGGTCGCTCACCTGAAACCGTGTGCTCTCCGCCACATTGACCTGATCCGACAACACCGTCGCATCAAAAGCCGCCAACCCCGCTTCGGTGGCGTGTTCCTGCATGAACGCCCGCAGTTCTTCGGGCGACGCGCTTCCCACCACCATTTCCGCGTGCTTTTCCGCCAGCCGCTCGGTGGCAATCTCATACCGATTGTTCAGCGTGGCCTGATAGGCGGCCGACAAAAACGTGACGATCAGCGCGGACAGCAGCAGAATGACCACACCGCGTCCCCACTTGAACTTCGGCGGATCCGGCGGCTGCCGCACCCACACCTTTTTGATGTTGAACAGGATGAGCGGCACGACGGTCAGCACGCCCATCGCGATATATACTCCCAATGCCGTTTTCATGTGCAGCCCCTCCTTTTACAAAACCTTTGACAGGAATTCGCGCGTGCGGGCGTGTTCAGGCTGACCGAACACCTTCTCCGGCGCGCCTTCCTCCGTGATCACGCCGCCGTCGATAAACAGCACGCGGTCGCACACCTCACGGGCAAAGCCCATTTCATGGGTCACGACCACCATGGTCGTGTGATTTTGCGCAAGCTGCTTCATCACTTCCAGCACCTCGCCCACCATTTCGGGGTCGAGCGCCGAGGTCGGCTCGTCAAACAGCAGCACATCGGGATCCATTGCCAGCGCGCGGGCGATCGCCACACGCTGTTTTTGTCCGCCGGACAGGCGGTTCGGGTATTCCTTCGCCTTCTCCGCCAGCCCCACGCGGGAGAGCAGCTCCATGCCGTACTCCGCCGCCTCCTGTTTGGTGCGCTTTTTCAGCTTGACAGGCGCGAGCGTGAGGTTGTCCAGCACCGTCATATGCGGGAACAGGTTGAACTGCTGGAACACCATGCCCACCTTCTGGCGCAGGCGGTCGATCTGTTTCAGATTGTCCATCGCGGACACGCCCTCGATGAAGATGTCGCCCTTGGTGGGCATTTCGAGCAGGTTGATACACCGCAAAAAGGTGGATTTGCCGCCGCCCGACGGACCGATCACGCACACACATTCGCCTTTGCCGATGTGCGCATTGATGCCTTTGAGCACTTCCAGCTCACCGAAATACTTATGCAGATTCTGAACATCAATCACCGCGACGCATCCTCCTTTCAATGGCATTCATGCCGGCGGCGAGCGTGGTCGTCATCAGGAAATAGATGAACGCCACACACAGCAGCGGCACCATATAGTCGTAGGCGACCGCGCCGATGGAGGTCGCGCCCTTGGTCAGATCGCGCAGACCGATATAACCCGCGATGGACGTCTCCTTCAGCAGCACGATAAACTCGTTGCCCAAAGCGGGCAGCACATTCTTGATCGCCTGCGGAATGACGACATACCGCATGGTCGCGCCCTGCGACAAGCCCAGCGAACGGCTCGCCTCGGTCTGCCCTTTGTCCACCGCCATGATGCCGGCGCGGATGATCTCCGCCACATACGCGCCGGAGTTGATGCCGAACGCCAGCGCCGCCATCTGGTAATCCTCCAGCGGGATGAAGCTGAGCAGACGACCGAAAACGACGAAATAGATCACGAGCAATTGTACCACGGCGGGCGTGCCGCGCACCACTGCGATGTAGCCGTTGGCAAAGCCCACCAGCCAACCGCGCAGCGTGCTCCGAATGCGTCCTTCGCCGGGACGATGAGCGTCTTGCAGCTTGACGATCGCCAGCAGCAAACCGATGATGATACCGATAATCGCGGCGATGATCGTCAGCTTGAGCGACATCCACAAGCCGTCGATCAGCATCTGATAGCGGTCATCCTTGATCAGCGATCGGAAGATCGCATCGGCAAACGAGGACGCCGCATTTTGAAACGCGTGCCATATGCTTTCCAAGGGTATCCCTCCCAAAAAACACAGGGGTTGTAACAAACGCGCTTGTTACAACCCCCTGTCGTTCGTTGTCCTTATTTGATGTACTTATCGACGATCTTCTGGAAGGTGCCGTCTTTCTTCATGGCGTCGATCGCGTCGTTGACCGCTTTGAGCAGCTCGCTGTTGCCCTTTTTCACAGCCACCGCGTAGCTCTCGTCTTCAAACTGCTTCTCGATCAGACGAAGCTCGCCGCTCTTTTCCTCGGCATACTGCTGCGCGGGGTTGTTGTCGATGATAACCAGATCAATCGAGCCGTTCAGCAGCGCTTCCACCGCCAGCGCACCGCTCGCATAGGTCAGGATGTTCTCCGCTTCGGTCAGTTCCTCAGCCTCAAAGCTGCCGGTCGTGCCCGCCTGTGCGCCGATCTTCATACCCTTATCTTTGATATCGTCCACCGACTGCACCGTGCTGTCCGCCTTGACGATAATCGTCTGGCACGCGGTATAATACCCGTCGGTGAAATCCATGGTTTCCTCACGGTCGGGCTTCACGGTAAAACCGGCGGCGATCAGATCGATCGAACCCGTGCTCAGTGCTTCGGGCAGAGACTCGAATTCCATGTCGGAAATTTCCAGCTCCAGGTTCAGACGCTTGGCAACCTCCGCCATCATTTCCGCGTCCACACCGACAACTTCGCCGTTTTCGATCATTTCAAACGGCGGGAAGTAGGCGTTGGTGCCCATCACCAGTTTGCCGTCTTTGACGGTCTTGACGGTAGTTGTTTTGTCGCCGGACGTGTCGCTCGAATCGGGTGTGGACGAATCGGGTTTGCTGCCGCACGCACCGAGGCAGCACACCAGCATCGCCAGTGTCAGGCAGAGTGCCAATAATTTGACTGCTTTTTTCATATGTAACCCTCCATCAACAGCAACGCCTCACAGCGCCGCCGAATATATATGCATTATTATACATGCTGGTATGCAAATAATCAAGGGGTTTTTCACCGAAATCGACGAAAAAATCAATAATTCTCGCTGCGCATCTGGAAATACGCCTGCGGATGAGCGCAAACCGGGCAAACCTCCGGTGCGGTCGTGCCGACATGGATGTGTCCGCAGTTGGCGCATTGCCACACGACGATCTCCGCTTTTTCAAAGACCGCTTTTTTCTCCACGTTGTCCAGCAGCGCCAGATAGCGTTTCTCGTGCTCCTTTTCGATCGCCGCCACACCTTCAAACAGCGCGGCGATCTCGTCGAAGCCCTCCTCGCGCGCTTCCTTGGCAAACGTCGCGTACATGTCGGTCCATTCGTAGTTTTCACCCGCCGCTGCGTCCTTCAGATTGGTCGCGGTGTCCGCGATGCCGCCGTGCAGCAGCTTAAACCAAATTTTGGCATGTTCCTTCTCGTTGTCCGCCGTCTCCTGGAACAGATTGGCGATCTGGACATAGCCTTCCTTCTTCGCCTTGGATGCGTAATACGTGTACTTGTTACGCGCCTGTGATTCACCGGCAAACGCCGTCATCAGATTCGCTTCGGTTTTGCTGCCTTTCAGATTGGCCATGGTCAATTCCTCCTATATGATGATATCGACTTCAGTATACACAAACGCGCGGAAAATTTCAATCACTTTTCGCAGATTTTTCTGCCAGCGCCGCCAATTGTTGACGCAGCGGATCATACGCGTCGCGGCGGACGATTTCGTACAGCGAACACGCCTTGTCCACCAGGCACACGATCACGCTTTCGCGATAGCGCGGCGGATACAGCGTCAGCGGAAACATATGCTTGCGGATGATATCCCGCTCGATCTCCCCGAGCGCGTAATCCCGCACCGCATTTTCCAGCGCGGTGCGGGCATGGTAAAATCCGTGCAGGCGATGTCCTTCCTCCTTGCGATGCCAGTCGTAGAGAAAATAATCGTGCAGCAGCGCCCCGCGGATCATCTGCGCACGATGCACCCGCAGACGCAGACGCGCCGCCAACCGATCACTGTAATACGCGACGGCGACGCTGTGCCAAAACACAGAGGTGTTGCCGTGCTGGATATAGGCGTGTGTGTCGCCGAAATGCGCCCCGCCGACGACAGGCGCGGCGAGCGCGGAAAAGACGGGTTTTGGCTGATCGGACATGGTTTCCTCCCAAACGGCAAACCCACCGACTGATCACAGCCGGTGGGTAAAGAGCATATACAGGCTTATTCGGCGGCGGGGGCGGCGTCCTCCATGATCTTCAGGAAATCGGCACCGTCCATTTTCTCGTGTTCAAACAGATACTGTGCCACCGCGTGCAGCTTATCCATATGCTCGGTCAGCTTGCGGCGCGTCTGCTCGTAGCCGTTTTTCACGATGGAATGGATCTCGGCGTCGATCCGCGCCGCAACCTCCTCCGAGTAGTTACGGGTATGACCGAAGTCGCGCCCGAGGAAAATCTCATTGGAATCGGACGAGCCGAACAGGATCGGACCGAGTTCGTCGCTCATACCGTATTTCGTCACCATCGACCGCGCCGTTTCGGTCGCGCGTTCGATATCGTTGGACGCACCGGTGGAAATATCCTCCAGCACCAGCGCTTCGGCGACACGGCCGCCGAGCAGCACCTGGATATCCTCCAGCATCTCGTTTTTCAAGCGATACGACCGATCCTCCTGCGGCAGGCTCATCGTGTAGCCGCCCGCCATGCCGCGCGGGATGATGGAAATCTGGTGCACGGGATCCTGCGTCGGGCAGTAATACGTGACCACCGCGTGACCCGCCTCGTGATAAGACGTCAGTTTCTTTTCCTTATCGGTCATCACATGGCTCTTCTTCTCGGTGCCGACCACCACCTTGATGGTCGCCTCCTCGATCTCCGCCATGGTGATGGAATGCAAATCCTTGCGCGCCGCCAGCAGCGCCGCTTCGTTCAGCAGGTTTTCGAGATCGGCGCCTGTGAAACCGGCCGTGGACTTCGCAATGGTCGAGAGTTCCACATCAGGCGCGAGCGGCTTGCCGCGCGCATGCACCTTCAAAATCTCTTCGCGACCCTTGATATCGGGGTAATTGACCACGATCTGACGGTCGAAACGTCCGGGACGCATCAGCGCCGGATCGAGGATGTCGGGACGGTTGGTCGCCGCAATCATGATGACGCCTTCGTTCGCGCCGAAGCCGTCCATCTCCACCAGCAACGGGTTCAGCGTCTGCTCCCGTTCGTCATGACCGCCGCCGAGACCCGCGCCGCGCTGACGACCCACCGCGTCGATCTCATCAATGAAGATGATGCAGGGGGAATTTTTCTTCGCCTGATCGAACAGATCGCGCACACGCGATGCGCCGACGCCGACGTACATTTCCACAAAATCCGAGCCGGAGATGGAGAAGAACGGTACACCCGCTTCGCCCGCGACCGCGCGCGCCAGCAAGGTTTTACCGGTACCGGGAGGGCCGACGAGCAACACGCCCTTCGGCACACGCGCACCCAGCTCGGTGAACTTTTTCGGTGATTTGAGGAAGTTGACGATCTCGCGCAGCTCTTCCTTTTCCTCATCCGCGCCCGCCACATCGGCAAACGTGGTCTTGCGCTTTTCATCGGCGGGCTGCTTGACGCGCGCCTTGCCGAAGCCCATCGTCTTGCCGCCGTCGAACGACGAGAGCGAGCGGCGCATCATGAAGTACATGGCGACGACCAGCCCGATGATCAGCAGAGAGGGCAGCAGATTGACGATCCACGGCAGCTCCTCGACCGGCAGATAATCCGTCTTGATGTCGTTATTCGGGTCGGCGTCCGTGTTGCGCTCGTTGATCAGCTCACGCACGTCCGCCAAAAACAGGTTGACATCCGGCACGGTGTATACGACCACGCCGTTTTCGTCGATCTTGATCTTCGCCGCGGCGACTTCCTCGCGATACGGCTCCCGCAGCGTCATTTGCAGCTTGCGGCTGCCGAGATCCAGTGTCAGGCTCTCCACCTTATTTTCCTGGATATAGGAAAGATACTGCGAATACGCGACGTCGTTTTTCTTGGTGCTCCTGCCGAGCAGCGTCCAAAACAGGATGAGCAGCAGCGGCACGCCGAGCAGCAAACCGAGATTGCGCAGTGTCCTTCCGAAATCATTGTTGCGGTTATCCAAATCTATATCACTCCTTGATCGAAACCGAGCGTCACTGCGCGTCGGAATCGGAATATACAGTCGGTTTGAGAATGCCGATATACGGCAGATTGCGATATTTTTCGTTGTAGTCCAGCCCGTAGCCGACGATAAACGCATCGGGGCAGCTCATCCCCGCGTAATCCGCCGTGAGCGGCACGCGCCGACGGTGCGGTTTATCCAGCAGCGTGCAAATACGGATGCTGCGCGGATGACGGGCGGAAAGCATCTTCATCAAAAAAGACAGCGTCACGCCGGAATCCAAAATATCCTCCACAATGAGCAGATCCTTATCCTCCAGCGGTCCGTCGAGATCCTTCAGCACCCGCACCTCGCCGCTGGTGGTGGTGGCACTGCCATAGCTGGACACCGCCAGAAAATCAATGGCGCACGGCACCTGAATGGCGCGCATCAGATCTGCCATAAACACGACCGAGCCCTTTAATACGCTGACCAGCATCAGATTTTTGCCCGCATAATCGCGACTGATCCGCGCTCCGAGCGCCTTCACCGTTTCGGCAAGCTGCTCCTCCGTATACAGGATTTCCGAGATATCCTCATGAATACCCACCAATTTCCACCTCTGCCATCGGAATTTCATAAAACAAAAACAACTGTTTGGTCTGCTCGTCCGGCGCGACCCGCCGATCGCATCCCAAACCGGACACCAGCACGATGCCCGCGTCGTCGCACACGATCGGCCACGCGGCACGGCGCGCCGGCGAAATGTGCTGTTCATTGAACAGCTTTTTCAGCGTTTTGCCGCCCTGCCGCCCCGCCGGATGGAAGCTGTCCCCCGGCAAACGACCGCGTATGCGTAACGACCCTTGTATTCTATCATAATCCAGCGCGGTTTTTAATAAGTTTCTGTGAATTTTTTCACGATTTTTACACTTTTCCTTTTCGCCCAAATTCACCAACTCAGCGCGATAGATTCTTTCGCATATTTCATAATCGCGCCCT
>CAJKXG010000018.1 GCA_905203795.1 uncultured Oscillospiraceae bacterium
GTTCACGCCGACCATACCGCCCAGCGTAGCCGCCAGCAGCATCGCCGCCAGCTTCACCGCCAGATAGGACGCATGCATATCCCGCAGCAAAGCGAAACCGCCTGCCGCCAGCACCAACACAAACAATATCAGACCGCACAACCCGCCGTACAGCCAGCCGCGCACGCCTGCCACGCGGGCACTCACGAGACCGCCGGCAAACGAACCGATCGCCGCAGACGTCACCGCCATCGGCACGATGACAGCGCGCGGGATATCCTTCGCCGCCAGTAAGGCCGCACACAGCAGCAAAAACAGCATACACACCGCCGCACCGACCAAAACACCGATCAGCAGCGGGCGCATCCAACGCCTGACAAACGCCGTGTCCTCTCCCCGTGTTTTCATCCTCCGACCACCCTTTCCGTATCAATACACTACCAGCGTATTCCAAAGGCGGTCGAGTTATGCACGCACCGACGCCGTTCGATCAGATATCGTCATCATCGTCATCGTCGTCCTCGACAGTTGCGTCATGCACCGTCTCGTTCGACTGGACAGCCCATTTCTTAATGGTCATTTTGCTGCGATCCGCACCCGTCTCGATCACAAGCGAATCCTCGCGCACGTTCAGCACACGGCCGCAAATGCCGCCGATCGTGGTGATCTCGTCGCCGACACGGATGCTGTTGCGCATTTTCTGTTCTTCCTTCTGGCGCTTTTTCTGCGGACGGATCATCAGAAAATACATCAGCACGACCAACAGCACGATCATGATGAGCGATGCGTATTGATAGTACCACGGAGCACTTTCAGTTGAAGCGGCGGCTGTCGTGGCATCCGCCAAAATCGGTTTCAAAATCTGGAACAAGATGATACACCTCCATAAATAATCGCTTTATTATATCGCACTTTTCCCTATAAGGCAAGTCCTTTTTGTGTCGTTTTCCGCCTGTTCATGGTTTCTTTACAACTATTTGCCTTGCCATTTACGCCAAAGCGTGATATATTGGATGCGGTTTTGGATGCGATTCGCCTCATACACGGCGATCGAGAATCTCACGGTACGTTTCGTAAAACGCGGTAAACGTTCCCGCCGCCAGCGCTTCGCGGATGCGCAGCATCAGCGTGTTGTAAAAATACAGATTGTGCATCACGCACAAGCGCATCGCCAACATCTCCCCCGCCTTAAACAGGTGGCGGATATACGCGCGGGAATGGCGGCGGCAAACGGGGCAATCGCATTCCTCGTCCAGCGGCACATCATCCGTTTCGTATTTCTGATTCAGCATGTTGCGCCGTCCGCTCCATGTGAAAATGTGTCCGTGACGCGCGTTGCGGGCGGGCATCACGCAGTCAAACAGATCAATGCCGCGATAAACGCCCTCCAGAATATTCACCGGCGTACCCACGCCCATCAGATAGCGGATCTTATCGGTCGGCATCAACGGCGTGACCGCTTCCAAGATCTGATACATCACCTCGGCAGGCTCGCCGACCGCCAAACCGCCGACGGCGTATCCGTCCAGCCCCATGGCGGCGATCTCCCGCATGTGCGCCATGCGCAGATCGGGATAGGTGCAGCCCTGATTGATGCCGAACAGCATCTGCTGCGGGTTGAGCGTATCGGGCAGCGCGTTCAGCCGCGCCATTTCTTCCTGACAGCGTGCCAGCCAACGCGTGGTACGGGCACAGGACTGCGCGGCATAACTATACTCCGCGGGATTTTCCACGCACTCGTCAAACGCCATGGCAATGGTGGACGCGAGATTGGATTGGATGCGCATGCTCTCCTCCGGCCCGATAAACAGCCGCCGACCATCCACATGCGAGGAAAACTCTACCCCTTCCTCGCGAATCTTGCGCAGCCCCGCCAGCGAAAACACCTGAAATCCGCCGCTGTCGGTCAGGATCGGTCCCTGCCAGCCGGTAAAGCGATGCAGTCCGCCCATGCGGCGCACCAGCTCATCCCCCGGACGCACGTGCAGATGATACGTATTGCAAAGCTGCACCTGACAGCGCAGATCGACCAAATCGTAAGCGGACACCGCCCCTTTGATCGCGCCGCAGGTCGCCACATTCATAAACGCGGGGGTCGCCACATCGCCGTGCGGGGTGTGAAAATGCCCCAGCCGCGCCGCGCCCTCGGTTTTTTCGATGGTCATACTCACGTATTGTTACTCTCCTTTGAGCGATACTCTACTGTTCAATCGTATCATTAGTATACTGCAAACACGTTAAAATAGCAATCCCCCGGATGTCTGTTAAAAAGGAGCCCGATTTTCTATGCGCCGCACATGTTTCATCGCCATCCTGTGCTTGCTTTGTCTGGTCTTGTCCGGCTGTCAAACACCGCATCAGAGCGTCCACACCCCTGTCACCACAACGACGGTCGCCACCACAGCCGCAACAACCACCACAACAACCACGACAACGACAACTGCCGCGACCATTGCCACTACGACGACCACGCGTCCGTCCTCTCCGCCCACCAACGCCAAGGCGGCGGTGTTGCAACGGTTGAACGACGGCGAGATTCTGTTTTCCATGAATGCGCAGAAAACGCTGTATCCCGCCAGCACGACCAAGCTCTTGACGGCACTGCTGGTACTGCAATTCGACGACTTGAACCGTGCTGTCACGGTCACACAAGGCGCACTGGACAAAGTGATGTACGACGCCAGCCGGTGTTCGCTCAAAGCCGGCATGACGCTGACGCTGCGGCAGCTTTTGGAGGGGATGCTGTTGACGTCCGGCTGCGACGCCTCTTATGTTCTTGCGGAAACAGTGGGACGCACACTGCTGAACGATCCGTCCGCCGACATCGACGCGGCTGTGAGCGCTTTTGTGCAGCAAATGAATCGCACAGCGCAAGCACTCGGCGCCACGCACAGCCGATTTGTCAATCCGGACGGCTATCATCATCCCGATCATATCACCACCGCCGCCGACCTGCTGCTGATTGCCAAAGCGGCGTATAACGAGCCTGTCATTCGCGAGATCGTCAAACAGGAACAGGTCACCGAAACGATAGACGGGCGAACGCTCACGTGGGAAAACACGAATTTTTTGCTCCGTCCCGAAAGCGAATGGTATTGTCCGCAGGTGGTCGGGATGAAAACCGGCTTCACCGATGAGGCGGGATATTGCGTCATCGTTGCAGTTGAGCAGGCGGAGGACGTGTATCTGCTCGCGGTTATGGGCAGCCCAAGCAACGAAGAACGCTGGCATACGGTTCACCAATTTTTGGACGCTTACGACATCGGATAGCGCACCGAACATCGCGCATCTGCATAGGCTGATAAAAACGATCGGTCATGCAAGGAGACGATGCGTTCCGTTGGAAGCGGTCTGCGATTAAAACGCCGTGCCGCACGGCCATGGACGCCTCCGCCGCATGGATCAATCGATGAGATGAAACAGACCGCCTGTCAAATTGACAGGCGGTCTTTCGGTACTTATTCCACTGTCACGCTCTTGGCAAGGTTGCGCGGTTTGTCGATATCGCACTTGCGCGCCAAGGCAATGTAATAGCCGAGCAATTGCAACGGCACGACCTCCAGCGAGGACATCAGATACGGATCGGTCACCGGCACATACAGCACATGATCGGCCTTCAACTTTTTGCCCTTTTGATCTTCCGTCGTGATCAGCAGCACTTCCGCGCCGCGCGCCTGCACTTCCTCCACATTGGACATCGTCTTATCGCGCAGTTGCTCACAGCACGCCAGACCCACCACAAAAGTGCCCTCTTCGATCAGCGAAATGGTGCCATGCTTCAGTTCGCCCGCAGCATACGCTTCCGAATGGATATAGCTGATTTCCTTCAACTTGAGCGACGCTTCCAGCGCCACCGCATAATCGAGATTGCGACCGATAAAATAGGCATGCTCGAGATACGCGTACCGCTGTGCCAGTTTGGCGATGGCGGGCGCTTGCTTCAGAATTTTCTCCACCGCGTCCGGCACCTTATTCAGTTCCGCCAGCAACCGCTGCTGCTCCGCTTGATCAATCTTGCCCAGCTTATACGCAATGTCAAACGCCAGCAGATACAGCATCGCCACCTGCGTGGAATACGCCTTGGTGGTCGCCACCGAAATTTCCGGTCCCGCCCACGTATACAGCACATCGTCACTTTCCGACGCAATGGAACTGCCGACAACGTTGACGATGGACAGCACGCGCGCTCCGCGGCGTTTTGCTTCACGCAGACCTGCCAGCGTATCGGCGGTCTCGCCCGACTGGCTGATGATGATCACCAACGAATGTTCATCCACAATGGGATCGCGATAACGGAATTCCGACGCCAGATCCGCTTCCACGGGAATGCGGGTCATTTTCTCCAACACATATTTGCCGACGACGCCCGCGTGATACGCCGAACCGCACGCCACAATGAAAATGCGGTTGATATCGCGAAGCTGCTCCGCCGTGAGGTTGATGCCGTCCAGCACGATCTCGCCGTTGCTGTTGATACGCGGCGAAATGGTTGCATGGAGCGCGGTGGGCTGTTCCATGATCTCTTTGATCATAAAGTGATCGTAGCCGCCCTTTTCCGCGCTGGACACATCCCAGTTCACGATCAGCTCTTCCTTGTGAATCGGCGTGCCCGTGCGGTCATACACCTGCACGCTGTCCGCCGTCAGCCGCACGATCTCATGATCGGACAACTGCATGATGCGGCGGGTGTGCGCCAATACGGCGGGAATATCCGACGCGATGAAATTGCCTTCCTCTGCCAAGCCGACAATCAGCGGACTGGCGTTGCGCACGGCAATCAACTCATTCGGCGTATCTGCGCAGACAATGCCGAGCGCATACGAGCCTTCCAGACGATCGATCGCCGCCAACACGGCCGCCATCACATCGTCGGTGTAATATTTCTCGATCAGATGTGCCACCACTTCGGTGTCGGTCTCCGAGCGGAATACCACACCTTCTTCCTGCAACTCATGCTTAAGCGAGAGATAATTTTCGATGATGCCGTTATGCACCACGGCAAAGCGCCCGCTCCCGCTGCAATGCGGGTGAGAGTTCTCGTCGCTGGGTTTGCCGTGCGTCGCCCAGCGGGTATGCCCGATACCGGCAGTCTGCGTCATGCCCTCGCCGCCGTGTACCAACTCGCTCAGCACGCTTAGACGGCCCTTGACCTTGTGAACTTCGATCGTATTGTTGCCGACCAGCGCGATGCCAGCCGAGTCGTATCCTCTGTATTCCAGCTTGGCCAGCCCTTCCAGCAACAGGGGGGCGGCGGGTTTTCTGCCGATAAATCCCACGATTCCGCACATAACAAACACGCACCTTTCGATATATTGACAAGCTGATAGAAAAATCACAAAACTTATGTGGATCATCATACCATATTTACAATGTAAAAGCAAGTGAAAAACTTGTGAACCCGTACACGGAAAGTATAGCCGAATCGGGGAGTTTTGCCCTTTTTAAAGGCTGTAGCGGTAAAATCATTATGGAAAATACGCAATTTTTTGATGAAAGCCACGAAAATTTATTGGAAAATACATGAAAATTTACCGTTCACCCGTTTGTTCAACAGCATATTGGGTATTTTGTGTTTTTCTACTTGACTTTTCGTCTCAACATATAGTATACTGTTAAAAACGCATAGAGGAAGAGAGTAAGCGGTTCGGATGCGTCCGGCGCAGAGAAAGGTCGTCATCGGCTGGAAGCGACCTGCGGACGGGAACGGCTGAAGTTCACTTCGGAGCGGCGGCGCTGAACCACAGCAGTAGGCGCGGACGGCAGACACCGTTATCGGTCAAATGGAGTGTTTGCGCTCAGCGCAAAAACCCGGGTGGTACCGCGGAGCAGCCGACTTCGTCCCGATCAGATGGGACGGAGTCTTTTTTGTTTAGTCTGTTTAGAAAGAGGGATATGCGTATGAAAGAAAAACTGGAAGCGCTGCGCGAGCAGGCGCTGAAAGAGCTGGCGGAGCTGAAGGAGCCGAAAGCGTTGGAGGAGTTCCGTGTCCGTCTGCTCGGAAAAAAGAGCGCGTTCACGGAGATGCTGCGCGGCATGGGCAGTCTGCCCGCCGAGGAACGTCCCGCCATGGGGCAGCTCATCAATCAAGCGAGAAAACAGGTGGAGGAAGCGCTGTCCGCGCGAGAGGCGGCGATTCTGGAAGCGCGCAAGCAGCAGCGTCTGAACGACGAGCGGCTGGACGTCACCATGCCCGGAAAAGCGTCGCCGGTCGGCGGTCTGCACCCGCTCAACAGCGTGCTGGACGATCTGATCGATCTTTTCCGTTCGATGGGCTTCGATGTGGTGGACGGACCGGAAGTGGAAACCGATTACTACAACTTTGAAGCGCTCAATGTGCCCGCCGACCATCCGGCGCGGGATATGCAGGACACGTTCTATCTGAGCGACAATCTGCTGCTGCGTTCCCAAACCTCGACGGCTCAGATCCGCACGATGGAAAACCGCACCCCGCCGATCCGCATCATCTGCCCCGGACGCGTGTTCCGCGCGGACGAAGTGGACGCGACCCACTCCCCCGTGTTCCATCAGGTGGAAGGATTGGTCGTAGACAAAGGCATTACGATGTGCGATCTGAAAGGCACGCTGGAACAATTCGCCCATGAAATTTACGGACCGGAGACAAAGGTGCGCTTCCGTCCCTCCTTCTTCCCGTTCACCGAACCGAGCGTGGAAGTGGACGTGTCCTGTTCCGCCTGCGGCGGCAAAGGCTGCAGCGTGTGCAAGGGCAACGGCTGGATCGAGATTCTCGGCGCAGGCATGGTGCATCCGCGCGTGCTGGCGGGCTGCGGCATCGATCCCGAGGTATACAGCGGATTCGCGTTTGGCATCGGCTTGGATCGTCTGACCACGACGCGCCATAAGATCAGCGATATTCGGCTGCTGTTTGAAAACGACCTGCGGTTCCTGAAGCAGTTTTGACGAGGAGGTATAGAATATGAAGGTTTCATTGAATTGGCTGAAACGTTATGTGGATATCACCGTCTCGCCGGAGGAGCTTTGCAACCGCATGACCATGGCGGGCTTTGAAGTGGACGGCGTGGAAGATCTGTCCAAAACGATGGACAATGTGGTCGCCGCCCGCATCCTCAAGCTGGAAAAGCACCCCGACGCGGACAAATTGCAGATTTGCACGATGGACGTCGGCGCGGACGAACCCGTGCAGATCGTCACCGGCGCGCAAAATGTGTTTGAAGGCGCGTTAGTGCCCGCCGCCCTGCACGATTCGCATCTGCCCAACGGCATGCATATCAAAAAGGGTAAGCTGCGCGGCGTCGCGTCCAACGGCATGCTGTGTTCTGGTGAAGAGTTGTGTCTCAAGGAAAGCGATTATCCGGGCGCGGAGGTGTACGGCATTCTCATTTTGCATGAGGATTGTCCCGCCGGCACGGATATGCGCGAGGTGCTGCATCTCAACGACATGATCATCGATTTCTCCGTGCTCGCCAACCGCCCCGATTGCCAGAGCGTACTGGGTCTGGCGCGCGAAGTGGCGGTGGTGCTCGGCACAGAATGCCGTCTCCCCGTCCCCGCCTATCACACGGCAGGCGGCGACATCCACGACAACATTCAAGTGGAGGTGCGCGACTTCGATCTCTGCCCGCGGTACTACGGTCGCGTGGTCAAGAATCTGCGCATCGCACCGTCTCCCGACTGGATGCAGCAATGCCTGCGCAGCGCGGGCATGCGCCCGATCAACAACATCGTGGACATCACCAACTTTGTCATGCTGGAAACCGGTCAGCCGATGCACGCCTTTGACCTGAACATGGTCAAGGGACAGCACATCATCGTGCGCCGCGCCAAAGACGGCGAGCCCATGACGACGCTGGACGGCAAAAGCTACACACTGACAAGCGACATGCTGGTCATCGGCGACGAGTCCACCCCGTCTTGTCTGGCGGGCATCATGGGCGGTCTGGAAAGCGAGATCACCGAAAACACCACCGATCTGTTCCTCGAAGCCGCCAAATTCCGCCGCGACAGCGTGCGCCGCACCTCTCGTGTGCTCGGCATCCGCACCGAATCCAGCGGACGCTTTGAGCGCGGCATCGATATCCGCAATGTGGAATATGCGATGAACCGCGCGTTGCAGCTCATTGAAGAACTGCAAGCCGGCGATATTCAGGACGGTTGCATCGATCTGCACAACGGGCTGCCGGAGGAGCGGGTGCTGACCGTCCCCGCCGCGCGTATCAACGCGCTGTTGGGGCTGGAAATCCCCGCCGAAATCATGGCGGATATTCTGAATCGCCTGTCCATGCCCACCACGCTGGCGGACGGTGTGCTCACCTGCCATGTCCCCTCTTTCCGCGACGACGTGGAAGGCAGCGCCGATCTGGCGGAAGAGGTCATGCGCATTTACGGCTATGATCACATCATCGGCACCCCGATGACGGGCGATGTCCGCCGCGGACGCTGCCTGCCGGAGCGCTTGGCGGCCGACAAGGTGAAACGGGCGCTGATCGCGCGCGGTATGCGCGAAATCACCACCTATTCGTTCATTTCCGAAAAAGCCATCGACACGCTGCGGCTGCCGGAAACGGACGAACGCCGCCGCATGATCCCGCTGCGCAACCCGCTCAGTGAGGAATACGCGGTGCTGCGCACCCAGCTCACCACGTCGATGCTGACGGTGCTGTCCACCAACTACAATCGCAAAAACGCCGCGGTGTGTCTGTTTGAAGTGAGCAAGCTGTATGTTCCGCATCAACTGCCGCTGACCGAACAGCCGGACGAAGTGCCCGCCCTGTCGCTCGGTCTGTACGGAGCGGACGAGGATTTCTATACGCTCAAAGGACTGGTAGAGGCGGTATATGCCCCGTTCGGCATGCATGTCTCCTACACCGCCTCGGCGGAACCGTATCTGCATCCGGGACGTCAGGCGGCGGTGATGCTGGACGGCGTATGTATCGGCACGTTCGGCGAGCTGCACCCCGATGTGGCGGACAGCTACGATCTCGGCGTGCGTGTATATACTGCGCAATTGCTGCTGCGTCCGTTGTTTGAGGCGGCGGTGCCGCGCGTCATTTATCAGCCGCTCCCCCGCTTCCCCGCGGTGGAACGCGATTTGGCGCTGCTGTGCGACGACGCCATGCCGGTGGCGGAGATCGAGCAGATCATCCGCGACGCCGGCGGCAAGCTGCTCGAATCCGTGCAGTTGTTTGACGTGTATCGCGGTGCGCAGATCGTCACCGGCAAAAAGAGTGTGGCGTTCAATTTGATGTTCCGTTCGGCGGAAGGAACGCTCACCGACGAGCAGATCGAACCGGCACTTAACAAAATATTTAAAAAATTGAGCGAAAAAGACTGCATTCTTCGCACATAAAGCCTTGCAAACGCCGAAACTTTCGCGTATAATAGAGGTGTATTTTTTCCAGAAGGGGGTTTGCGCCATGATGGACAGAACGATGACCTTTTCTCTCAATGACGACAAAGATACGGAGATGAAACAGATTCTGACAACCGTATATGATGCGTTGCGCGAGAAAGGATACAATCCGATCAATCAATTGGTGGGCTATATTTTGTCGGAGGATCCGACATATATCACCACGCACAACAACGCGCGCACCCTCATCCGGAAGCTGGATCGTGACGAGCTGCTGCGCGTGCTGGTCCGCTCCTATCTCAACAACTGAAAAGGATGGTCACGCAATGGCTGATAAAAACGCGCCCTTGATGTATAAGGGCAAACCGCTGGTGCGCAGCGGCAATACGCTGTACTACGGCGACATGGCGGACAAATATGTCATCATGATGCAGATTCTCTCCACCAAAACGGTGAAGGATCTGGTCGTCGCCGACAAGGTGCAGGTACAGCTCATGTCCACCGATCCGGAAGTGCGCATGAAAGACCGCATCATCAAAAAGAGCGAAAAAACCGGTCTGTACAATGCGATGGACATCGGTGCGATCTGGCTGGAACGCGCCGGCAAAGAAAAAGCGTAACACAAAAAACAGGGGCTGATCATTCAGCCCCTGTTTTTATCGTCCTTCCTTTATCTCTCAAGCAAATGCTCGACCAAAATTTTCACGCCCATCGCCACCAGCACGACGCCGCCGAGCAATTCCGCGCGCGATTTATATTTCATGCCGAACACACCGCCCAGCTTCACGCCGACGGCGGACAGCACGAAGGTAATCACACCGATGAAGCTCACGGCGGGCACAATGGACACCTGCAAAAACGCAAACGTCACACCGACCGCCAACGCGTCAATGCTGGTCGCGACAGCCAGCGGCAGCATCGACCGCGGTGAAAAGGACGCGTCGGAAGATTCTTCCTCCTTGCTGCGCGATTCACGGATCATGTTGACACCGATAATCACCAGCAGCACAAACGCGATCCAGTGATCGATCTCCGTGATGAAACTCGAAAACTGCTTGCCGAGCAAGTAACCGATCAGCGGCATCAGCGCCTGAAACCCGCCGAAATACGCACCGGCTGTGAGCGCGTGTCCCATATGAACACGATTGACCGACAACCCTTTGCAGATCGACGCGGCAAACGCATCCATCGACAAACCGACTGCAATCACAAACAATTCCCAAATTCTCATCGGTATCCTCTTTTCCAAATCTTACACGCCAAACAACCGTATACCCGCCCGTTTCACGGGGATACTGCCTATTGTCAGCAGGCGAAACGCAGAGAAAACCTTCGCGTTTGCCATCCTGCCTTTTGCCGCTGTCAAGCCGTTGTTAAGCAGCCCATTGGGGCGGCTTGACGGCGGTTTTTTTATTTACAGCACATGATAATGCGGGATAATGTCCTCATAATGCCCGTCCTTCATCAAAAATCCGCCGGGAATGACGCCGAGTTTTGTAAAACCCAGTTTTTCATATACATGCAACGCCGCATGATTGGTTTTCACGACCGCGTTGAATTGCAGTACGCGAAAGCCCAGTTCTTTTCCCTTTGCCATGCAGTGCGTCACCAGTGCTTCGCCGACATGCTGTCCGCGCACATCCGCCCGCACGGCATAACTCGCATTGCAAATGTGCCCGCAACGCCCGACGTTATTCGGATGCAGAATATACAGCCCCACGATCTCGCCGCTGTCCGCCTCCACGGCAATGCCGGTGAACGATTGCTCGGCGAAAAATGCCGCGCCGGTGGTTTCGGTGAGCGGTTCTGTCTGCGGGAACGCTACCCCATCCTCCACCACGCGATTCCAGATGGCGATCGCCGCAGCCGTATCCTGCGCGGTATACGCCCGTATAATCACATTCATAGCCGATCCTTCTTTATTCCAATGTCATCTGCTCGCCGAAATCCTCCGCCAGAGGGATCGCCCCCGCAGCCGGCAAGGATTTGGTGCGATACCGGTTGGGCTTCGCTACCATGCTTTCGTCAAACGGCACGACCGATTGCAGATGATGCGCGCCGCGGAAACTCATCGCCTGCACACCAATGGTGTTGCGGGTAGTCTTGGCGGCGATGACGCCGGTGTCTACAACCAGCCGCCGTCCGGAAGTGGACTCCAACAAAAATTCCCCGTCCTCCGCCACATACGCCATATACACCACCGGCGATTTATCCGAATACGCCCCCACCAGCTTGCGGCGGATGGTCTTGGTGGC
>CAJKXG010000019.1 GCA_905203795.1 uncultured Oscillospiraceae bacterium
TTTTGCACTACATAATTTCAGAAATTCCTACTTGACTTTTGTTAGCAGGTCTTTTATTTCATCAGCTTTTGCAGTGTTGCCACCAGCTCGTCGATCACATCGTCCTTGCCTTCCCGAATATCTCTGGCAACGCAGCCGCGAATATGGCTCGCCAACAGTTCCCGGTTAAAGGCGTTGACCGCGGCGTTTACGGCGGCGGATTGGATCAAAATATCCGCGCAATACGCGTCTTTTTCCACCATTCCGCGAATTCCGCGAATCTGCCCTTCCAATCGGTTCAGACGGTGTATCAGTTTTTTTCGTTCTTCCTCGGAACGGTCGGTTTTTTTCGTACAGCAGCATACTGATTTCTCAGACATTGTTACATCCCCTTTTCCAAATACCCCAATAGGGTATCTACATTATATACCCCGACGGGGTATATGTCAATAGGCTGTACAGTTTAGTATGAACATTTGCGTAGCAAAGATGCCATACAGCAAAATGCCGACGAGCGATGCGTCACTCGTCGGCATTTTTTGCAATTTTTTTGCATTTTCTTGAATACTCCTTGTCCGCCGCCGCGATATCATGAGCTCAACAACGAGGAAGGAGCGCGGCTACGATGAAAAAAGGGCGGATTTTGATCCTGCTGCTATTGACAGCGGCGTTGACAGCAGGGGTCAGTCTGGCGCTGGATAGCCAACATGAGCCGCAACCGGCGGTATCCGCACCGCTGTACCCGACGTCGACATCGACATCAACGTCGACAACGAGCAGTGTGAGCAAGCCGCTTACCACACAGACCCAGCCGCGCGCCACCAAAAAACTGCTGAATGTGCCGTATATCAGCCAAAAGGGCGCGTATCCCACCGGCTGCGAAAGCTGCAGCGCCGTTATGCTGCTGCAATATCTCGGTCTGGATATATCGGTAAACACGTTTGTTGACGAACACTTGATATGCGGCGGACTCTGGTGGCAGGACGGGCAGTTGTACGGCGATGACCCGAACCAATGCTTCATCGGCAGTCCGTACGACATCAACAGCTACGGTTGCTTTGCCCCCGTCATTGCCAGCGCGTATAAAAGCATACTGCCGTCAGAGACGTACACGGTTTCGACATTGTACGGAAAAACGCTGGCGGAATTGTGTGATACCTATGTCAGCCAAGGGATGCCGGTGCTGACATGGGTCACCATCAATATGCTGCCGTCGTACGGCGGCAGTACATGGACACTGCGGGACGGCAGCGTTTTTCAGTGGCCGGCGCAGGAGCACTGTATGGTACTTGTCGGCTATGACGAAAACGGATTCTATTTCAACGATCCCTACAACAGCAACGGATTGGTGTATTACTCGCGTGCGCTGGCGGAACAGCGCTATGCCGAAATCGGCTCACAAGCGGTCGTCGTGGTGAAAAAATAAAGAAGCGTTATCCTTTGTTGGTGCTGCCGAAACCGCCGTTGCGTACCGCGTCCGTCTCATCGTCCTCGGTGACGCCAAACGGCAGAAAAATGCCCTGTGCAAAGCCTTCCCCCTGCTGTACGGTCAAGGTTTTTCCTTCGCGGGAATCGTTGGTCAGCTTGATGAAGATGTGTCCTTCGTTATCCGATGCATAATAGTCGCTGTCCACCACACCGACGGTGTTGTTCAGCTGTAAGCGATAGCGGAAGCCGAGTCCGCTACGCGGAAACAGCATGAGCACCCAACCGGGTTGCATACGCGCACGAATACCGGTCGGCACGGTGATGCTTTCCCCCGCTTTCAGTGTAAAGGAAAACGGTACGTAGAAATCGTACCCTGCGGAACCCGCTGTCGCTCGTTTCGGCAGACGGATGTTGTCATAGAGCGTATCGGGCGCATCAGGGACAGCCGCGGAGAACTGCGCACGGGATACCTTTTCAAATTGGGCAATGCGTTGCATATGGATTTTCCATTCCTTTCCAAAGACTTGTGTTTGGCTCACCGAGCACAAGTCTTTTTCCCTTGCAGAATACTGACAGTATAGCATTTTACTGACCAAATGGCAAGCACCGATTGACAGGCTCCAAGCGGGCGGTATATAATGGAAACAACAGCAATGGAGTGAAAAGGAGGATGTTTCCCATGATGGATTATCAAAACCCGGCCTTGCCGGTGGAACAGCGTGTGGCGGATCTGCTGTCGCGCATGACGCTGGAGGAAAAAGCCGCACAGACCTGTATGATGCGCGGGGTGGAATATGCGACCCGCCCGTCGGACAAGCAGCATTGCAGTGTCGAGCCGGACACGGAATTTGACGAAGCACGGCTGGAAGCGGATTTCGGGCAGGACAGCATCGGCTGCGTACACGATATGTATTCCACGCCTGTGCCCTTCAACAAGATTCAAAAATATTTTATCGAGCATTCCCGTCTCGGCATTCCTGTCATTTTCACGGGCGAAGCGCTGCACGGCATCAGCGGTCTGCGCGGGACCGTGTTCCCCTGCCCCGTCAATTTCGGCGCGACTTTTGATCCGGCGTTGATCCATGAAGTGGGCGCCGCCATCGGTCGGGAGACGCGGGCGCTCGGTATGCATGAAATCCTTGCCCCCAATCTCGATGTGGCGCGCGAATCGCGCTGGGGACGCATCGAGGAGACCTTCGGCGAAGATACCTATCTGTCCTCCCGCATGGCGACGGCGATCATTTCCGGCGAACAGAAAGGCGATATCAGCCGTCCTGACGCGGTGGTCGCCGAGCCGAAACACTATTGCGTACACGGCATTGCGGAGGGCGGTACCAACTGCTCCCATGCGCGTGCCGGTCGGCGGGAAGTGGAAAGCTGCTATCTGCCGGTGTTTGAAGCGGGCATCCGCGAGGGCGGCGCATACAATGTCATGGTCAGCTACAACTCGGTGGACGGCGACCCGCTGATGTGCTCGGAGTTTTTCCTCAAGGATGTGCTGAAAAAGCGGTTTGGACTCAAGGGCTTCTCCCGTTCCGACTGGGGCGGCGTGTCCCGCCTGAAGAACGAACACCGTTTGGTCGCCACCGACAAAGCCGCCATCGGACTGGCCATGCGCAACGGGCTGGATGTACAGGGCTGTGACTATCCCCCGACCTTCTGGAAACAGAACGTGATCGAGTTGGTGCGCGAAGGGTCGCTGCCGATGGAACGGCTGGACGATATCTGTGCGCGCGTGCTGCGGGTGAAATTTGAACTGGGGCTGTTTGAGCATCCCTACACGGATGAAACCGCATACCAACAAGTGATCCGTTGCGACGAGCATCGCCGTGTATCGCACAAGGTGGCACAGGAATCGATCACGCTGCTCAAAAACGACGGTATACTGCCGCTGAAGGGCGGCTTCTCGTCCGTCGCGCTGATCGGTCCGTCCTCCGCCGCGCAAAAGATCGGCGGCTATTCCTCCACGCCGCAATTCCCCATCCCCTCTGTGTACGAGGAACTCAAAGCGGCGCTCGGCGACACCGTAAAGGTACGGCAGTGCAACGGCTGCGCCATTACCTATGACAAAAAGCAGCCTCGCGTGGTGGACGGACAACCGCACCTGTATTCCGAAGGTGAGGATGAGATCCTCGACGAAGTGGAAGAAGCGCTGACCATCGCCGACGAATGCGACATCGTGATCATGGTCGGCGGTGACAACACCATCACCAGCGGCGAAGGACGCGACCGCTGCGAACTGACGCTCAACGGTCGGCAGCGCGAACTGATTGAAAAACTGGCGGCGCTCGGCAAACCGCTGATTTTGATTCTCGAAAACGGCAAACCGCTGGATCTGTCCCGCGAAAACGAGGTTTGCAACGCCATCATGATGACATGGTTCGGCGGCGAATCGGGCGCGAAAGCGATCGTGGAGGCTTTGCTCGGCAAGTTCAGCCCTGCCGGTCGGCTACCGCTGTCGCTGCCGCGCAGCTCCACGCGGATTCCCTGCTACTACTCGATGTTGCCGGGCGGTGCGCGGGATTTCCTGGAAGGACCGAAGGACGCGCTGTTCCCCTTTGGGTTTGGACTCAGTTACACCACCTTTGCCTATCGCGATCTCAAGATCGACAAGATCGGAACATTCGATGTGATGGTATCCTGCACCGTCGAAAATACCGGCGACATGGACGGCGACGAAGTGGTGCAATTGTATCTCGACGACGTGGAAAGTTCGGTCGTCACGCCGCCGATGCTGCTCAAAGGCTTCGAGCGTATTCACCTCAAAGCCGGTGAAAGCCGCACGGTGACCTTCCGACTGAATTATGACTCGTTCAAGCTGATGGATATCCGCTATGTTTGGACGGTTGAACCGGGACGCTTCCGCATCCTGATCGGCGGCGGTTCGCGCGATATTCGTCTGGAGGGCGAGGTCACACTGTAAAAGGCGATTGTGCGTAGGAGAGAACATCATGCATATTCGAAAAGCGGAGATTGACGACTTGGAGGCGCTGCTGGCGATTTACAACTACGAGATCGAGCACGGCGTTGCCACGTTTGATCTGTATCCCGCCACGCTGGCAGAACGACGGATTTGGTTCGATGAGCACAATGTCGGCAACCACCCGCTGTTGGTGGCGGAATGTGACGGTCATATCGCCGGATATGCCAGTCTGTCCGCTTTCAGGGAAAAAACCGCGTACGATTCCACGGTGGAGTTGTCCGTCTATGTCAACACAGGCGACCGTCGTCGCGGTGTTGCCACCGCTTTGATGCACGCCATTCTGGAACTCGCCCGCCGCGACCCGCGCACGCACGTTGTCGTTTCCGTTATCACAAGCGGCAACGACGTCAGCGTCAAGCTGCACGAAACGTTTGGCTTCACCTATTGCGGCACCATCCACGAAGCCGGCTTCAAAATGGGCAGCTATCGGGATGTTTTATACTATGAATTAGCGGTTTGACAGCAAAGGCTCCCGCCTATATAGCGGGAGCCTTTTTCAACGTTTTCGGATGTCCATGCAAACATATTCCGAATGGCGTTCAGTGCGGAGTGGATACCCCCAGCCGGCGATACCGGAACTGACGATCACCTGTAAATCCCCCACTTGACGATAACCGTACGTGACCGGATGGACACCGAACAGTTCCGCCAACACGCCAAGCGGCCAAATTTGACCGCCGTGTGTATGTCCGCTGAGCAGCAGATCGTATCCCGCCTGTCGATTCTCCTCCAGTTCGCACGGCTGGTGATCGAGAAGCAGCAGAAAATCCTCCTCGGAAACCCCTTCCAATAAGGCGGAGGACGGGCGGCGTTCGGCGGAACGATCCATTCGCCCGACAATGGTCAAATCGTCGTTGATTCGCGTACACGCGTCACGCAAGATCTGAATGCCTGCATCCTGTATGGCGGCTGTCAACTGCGCCTCGGTATACGGTTTGGCGGTCGCATATCTGGCGCGATCGTGATTGCCGTATATATAAAATGTGCCATATGTGCTCGGAATGGAGGAAATCGTCGGGAAAACCGTCTGCATCTCCGCCAACGTGGTGTGCTCATCCACGATATCGCCGCCGAGCACCACCAAATCGGGTTGCAGCGCTGCGATATCCGCGCAATGCTTCTGTAGCGCTGTTTCGTCCATGATCGTCCCGAAATGCAGATCGGTTATCAGAACCACGCGGTAGCCCTCGTCGCGGATATCCTTATCGGTATACACGGTGTAATCCGTCTGCACGACGTGCTGCATATTCCACCAGCCATACCCCAGAATGAGCGCTGTGCAAAGGATGGGCAGCACACCGCATTGATAGAGTTTTTGCCGGCGAAAACGCCCTTTGGCAATCTTGCCTATCAGCCAGTGGACAATATCCACGGCAATGGATGTCAATACCAAATACAAAACGACAACGATCCACATGTTCCATATGTTCACCGCCGGCAGCACCAACAAAATGCTGCCGAGAATCGAAAACAGCCGCACGTGCTTTTGCACGAAGGCCGACGGGATCAGCCGCCCCATGCGTTTCAGAAAAACATACAAATAAACGGCAAACGGAAGCAGCAGCACCGCCGGCAACACCACCATCATCACTTTCACGGACATCGTTCCCCCAGTCTTATCCATCATGGTAAGCGGACGCATGGCGCGACAACTTACAGCCTCACAATAGCGTAAATTGATTTTTTCGGAAATCGATCACGCCCTCGTCGCGCAATCTGCCGAGCGCAGCCGAAAGGGCACTGCGATCAACGGCCAAATAATCCGCCAGTTCCTGACGGTTGAGCGGGATGGCAAAGCGGCGGCTGCCCGCGTAAACGGCTTGTTCCGAAAGATAGGAAAGCACTTTTTCGCGCAGTGTGCGTTTGGAAAGGTGCTCGATCCTGCCGGTCAAAAAGATGGTTTTCCGCGCGAAAATTTCCGCTAAATTTTCGGCGATCCGCCCGCAAACAGCATAATACGGCGCGGGCGGTTGACGCAGCTTCTCATAATCGACCCACAATACCACGCTGTTTTTGACCGCCTGCACCGTGACCGCGATCGGCAGTCCCGCACAGACAAACGACTCGGCAAACAACGCGCCCGATTCCAACTGCGCCAGCAAAACCGTATTCCCACCAATATCCTCTTTGACGATCTGCACCGCCCCCTCCAGTACAATGCCGAAGCAGGTGGTCCTATCGCCCATGCGGAGCAGAATCTCTCCTTTGTCATACGATTGGTCACGCGCCGCTAACACGGTCAGCAACGGCAGAATCTCGTGGCTTTTGGCGCCGCGAAACAGCGAAATGCCGGACAACATATCCACATATTTCTTCATCTTCCGCCTCTTTTCGTTGTGAATACAACCGATTTTTCGTTTACAGTTTACTATAATGAGGGCAGTAAGTCAAATCATTTCTGCCATACAGGAGGTTTTCCATATGATAAGAAGAATCATTCGCATTGATGATGAAAAGTGCAACGGCTGCGGTTTGTGTGCGACTGCGTGCCACGAAGGCGCGATCGACATCGTGGACGGCAAGGCGAAGCTGGTACGCGAACACTACTGCGACGGTTTGGGCGATTGTCTGCCCACGTGTCCGACGGGAGCGATCTCCTTTGAAGAACGTGAAGCGCCCGCTTATGACGAGCAGGCGGTGAAGGCGGCACAGGCGCAAAAACAGGCAAGCGCGCCGCTTCCCTGCGGCTGTCCCGGTTCACACGCCAAAGCGATCGCCCGCGACCCCGCTCCGGCGAAAAATACGCCTGCCGTGCAAAGCCGCCTCTCGCAATGGCCGGTGCAGATCAAGCTGGCGCCCGTGCATGCCCCCTATTTCAACGGCGCACATTTACTGATCGCGGCGGATTGCACCGCCTATGCGCACGGAGATTTCCACAACCGTTTCATCCGCAACCGCATCACACTGATCGGCTGTCCCAAGCTGGACGAAGGCGACTACACGGAAAAACTGACCGCGATCCTGCGGGACAACGACATCAAAAGTTTGACCGTCGTGCGCATGGAAGTCCCCTGCTGCGGCGGCATTGAAAACGCCGCCAAGACAGCGTTGCAGCGCAGCGGAAAATGGATTCCGTGGCAGGTGTACACCGTCACAACAGACGGTCGCGTTTTGGAGGAATAAATCCCACTCGATAGGAATGAGCAACGGCAGCAAGTCCGTTGCTCGTTTTTTTATCACACCTTTTGTCCCACACGCGCATAGGATGAAACAGGAAGGGCACATGCGTGCCGCCGAAATTTTGAGAGAGGAGTGCTGGAGTTGAGAAACGAATACGATGGCGTCATGCGTCGGCAGGATGCCACGTCGTGCCGCGTCACCCCGCTGCCCGTGATGGCGTTTATACCGGTTCAGGAACTGGAATGTGTGTATGAGCCGGAACACGGATTTGAGCGCGGTACGATGTTCCCGGAGCTGGATAAACCGTGGCTGCCCGGCGGAAAAGGAGGGTGCTGCCGTGAGTGAGCGTATGACATGGGAAAAGCGGATCAGCGCCTATGATTTTGCCGTACTGGAAATGGAGATGTATCTCGACACACATCCATACGACAAACTCGCGATGGACGCCCGCGACGCCTACCGCTGCAAACGCAACGAACTGATCGAGGAATACGAGAAATGCTTCGGCCCGTACATCGTCACCACGGACGATGTCAACGGCGGCAACTGCTGGGCATGGGTGGAATCCCCGTGGCCGTGGGAATATCGGAAGGAGTGAGGGAACATGTGGCAATATGAGAAGAAACTGCAATATCCGGTCAACATCAAGAATCCGAACCCCGCCATTGCAAAACTTGTTATTAGTCAATACGGAGGTCCCGACGGCGAGCTGGGCGCCTCCATGCGGTATCTCAGTCAACGGTACACCATGCCGTATGACGAATTAAAAGGACTCCTCACCGACATCGGCACAGAGGAGTTGGCACACTTTGAGATGATCGCGGCGATTGTGCATCAGTTGACGCGCAAAATGAGCGAGGAGGAGATCGAGGAATCGGGATTCGCACCGTATTTCGTCGATCACACCGCCGGCATCTATCCGATCGCGGCTTCCAGTCTGCCGTGGCGGGCGGAATATATCGGTGTCAAGGGCGATGTGCTGACCGATCTGCATGAGGATCTGGCGGCAGAGCAAAAAGCGCGCACCACTTACGACAATCTGCTGCGTCTGATCGACGACCCCGATGTGCGTGAGCCGCTGAAATTTCTGCGGGCACGGGAGTTGGTGCACTTCCAGCGTTTCGGTGAAGGGCTGCGTATCGCTACCGATCACCTGGACGAACGCAATTTCTACGCCTGCAATCCCAGTTTTGACAAAGACTGCGGCAAACCGTGTTGATCGCACCACATACAAAACGCGACCACCTGCCTAGGCGGGCGGTCGCGTTTTCTTGCGCCGTGCGTTTATATCAGGATCCCGTCGCAGTGGTCGATCTCGTGCTGGATGATCTGCGCTGTCCAATCGGTAAAGGTCTTGAAACGCATCCGAAACTGCTCATCTTGGTATTGCACCTTGATGGTGCGATACCGCTTGGTTTTGCGCACACCCGTCAACGACAGGCAGCCTTCCTCCGCTTCATAGGGGTCGGCGCGCTTGACGATGATCGGGTTAAACATCACCATATAATGCCCCGCATTGTCAAACGCGATCACGCGTTTGGCGACGCCGATCATGTTCGCCGCCATGCCGACGCAGCCGTCTTGATGAGCTGTCAGCGTATCCAGCAGATCCTGCGCCACAGAGAGATCCTCCTTGACGGCGGGGACGGATGTTTTCGCGAGAAAGATCGGATCTTTGACAATGGGTCGTATCATACGCCGCTTCTCCCCTCTTTTACAAATACATAGGTAGCCGGATCGGATCGTTCCGGCGCAAATCGATACGACAGCCGATCAAAGGAACAAAGCTGCTCGGGAGCGTCGATACGGTGTTCCGCCATATAGCGCACCATCTCTCCCCGCGCCATCTTGCACAGCGTACCTTTTTCGATGATCGTATCGCCCTTTCGCTCGCCGAACACACAGGTGACAAAGTGCACCCCACGCGGTACATAGCGGGACACACAACGGCTATACTCCTGCGACGCCAGATTGATGATGCAGTCGGTCTCGGCAAACAGGGCTCGCGCGATGTTGTCGCCCCAAAAGCTGTAAAGGTCTTTAGCTTTCCCCATCGACAGCTTTGCCTGCATCTCCAACCGATACGGCGTTACGCCGTCAAACGGACGCAAAACGCCGTAAAAGCCGGACAGAATGCGGAGATGCTCCTCCACATAAGCAAGTTCCTGCACGGTGAATACACCGGGCGCCATATATTGGTACTGGATTCCCTCATATGCCATCAGCGCCGGCGTCAGATTTTCGTACAGATCCATGGTTTGCAGGCGCGCGACATTCTGTTGCGCGATTTGATCGTTGCACCGCCAAAGCGCCTTTAAGTCCGCATACGACATCGCCTGCAATCGCTCGCAAAGCAGTGCGGTTTCCGACAAAAACTGCGGCAGTTCCCGACATGCAAAGCTGTCGGTATCCATGTTCATTTTCTTGGCGGGAGAAATGATGATTCGCATAGGCACATCCCCATGATAAAACCGACGGCATCCCCTGTTTCGGAGGGCGCCGCCGGTCATCGGTTTAAGCTGGTGTATCCTCTTCGTTCGATATCAATCCACGCCGATGCGCTCGCCGAGCGTGCCGTTGGCGGACGCCTTCAGATACGCATTGATAAAGCCGTCCAGATCGCCGTCCATCACCGCTTGGATGTTGCCCATCTCAAAGCCGGTGCGATGATCCTTCGCCAGCGTATAGGGCATAAATACATACGAGCGGATCTGGCTGCCCCAGGTGATCTGGGACTGGTTGCCCTTGATGTCCTCGATTTTTTCCAAATGCTCGCGCTCTTTGATCTCGACCAGCTTGGATTTCAGCATGGTCATCGCCATCTCGCGGTTTTGCAGCTGACTGCGTTCGTTCTGGCACGCCACCACAATGCCGGTGGGAATATGGGTCAACCGCACCGCCGAAGAGGTCTTGTTGATGTGCTGACCACCGGCACCGGAGGAACGGAACACATCCATTTTGATGTCCTCAGGACGGATGTTGACTTCCACATCCTTATCGATGACCGGTACCACTTCCACCGCCGAAAAGGAGGTGTGCCGCCGACCGGATGCGTCAAAGGGGGAGATGCGCACCAACCGGTGCACCCCGGCTTCGCCTTTCAGATAGCCGTAGACATTGGTGCCGGACACCTCAATAGATGCACTTTTCAGTCCCGCTTCATCGCCCTCCAGATAATCCAGCAGTTTATAGGTGAAGCCATGCCGCTCCGCCCAATGGGTGTACATGCGGTACAGCATCTGTGCCCAATCCTGCGCCTCGGTGCCGCCGGCACCGGCATGGAAGGTTAAAATGGCGTTTTTGCTGTCGTATTCGCCGGTCAGCAGGGTGGACAGCCGGATGCTGTCTGCAGCGGCGGCAATATTATCCACGGCAGTGGTGCATTCCTCCAGCAGCGAATCGTCCTGCTCTTCGTTCGCCAGTTCGATCAGCGTCATGGTGTCGTGATAATCCGATACCAGTTTTTCATATGCTTCGATGGACGATTTTAGCGAAGCCGCCCGCTGGGTCACTTTTTGCGCGGTTTCCATATCGTCCCAAAACCCGTCCGCCGCGGCTTTTTGATCCAGCTCTTCCGCTTCGCGCTTCAGATGCGCCAATCCCATCGCGGTTTCCAGATCCTGTATATCCGGCAGCAGGTTTTCCAAACGCAGTTTCAGTTCTTCAAATTGCAGCACAAGCGTTCATCCTTTTCTTCAAATTATTTCTATTATACGGGAAGGATGCCCGCTTGTAAAGAAGAAAATCAGAAATTTAGGCTTGACGCGATAAAAAAATGCTGATATAATAATACAGCGCGTGT
>CAJKXG010000020.1 GCA_905203795.1 uncultured Oscillospiraceae bacterium
AGATACAAAGGACGCTTTTGTAAATTCCTCACAAAAATCACTTTCGACGAGTGAAATACCTATTGACAATTGACGGGTTTTGCTATATAGTATTACATGTTGAGAGCGGTCGAGCGCCTGTCTTTGGGTATCGGCACGTTCGCACAGTAAAATTTTTTAGGAGGATTCCAAGATGAGAAAAGCATCCAAAATCATGGCTGTTGTTCTTGCAGTTCTGACCTTGGTTTCTGTCGCCTCTGTGGGCGTCAGCGCCAAAATGTGGCCGAACGCTAAGTACAAGACGCCAGCGAAAACAATCCCTTATCTGTCCACGGTGCCTGTCAATGACGGCGTCATCAAAGCGGGCGAATGGGGTGACTGCAAGATCGAAGTGAGCCAGGCGGCTATGCAAGGTACGGAAGGCCACCTGTGGTCTGACAACCAGGCGGCTGACCCGGACGGCACTCTGCCGATGCCCGGCATCCCGATGACCGATGCCAAGGGTACTGCGTACATCGCGTGGAACGAGTACAACCTCTTCTTCGCTTTGGAAGTCAAGACGGAAAACCACTATAACAACCAGCTCAAGCCGGAAGAACTGTGGATGGGCGACTGCCTGCAGGTTCAGATCGCTGAAAAGATTGGCGGCGTGCGTTATGAGTTTGGTTATGCGCGCAACACCAAGAATAACCTGAGCTATTCTTATCAGTGGTTCCCGGCGAAGGTTTCGCTGCTGAACGGTGCGAAGAACAGCAAGACGAAGAACGACGGCAAGCAGGCGTTCTATGTCGAGCGTAACAACACCACCAAAACCACTACTTACGAAATCGCGATCCCGACCGCGCAGTTCTCCGTGAAGAAGGATCTGAAACTGGCCAAGGGCTCGAAGATCCCGTTCGCGTTTGCGCTGCACGTGTATGAGAAGGATCGTCCGACCTCCGGTTGCTTCTATGAGTGGGCAGAGGGCGTTGTCGGCGGCGAGACCGAAAAAGATATCAGCAAGGCGGCTGTGCTGACTTGCGAGCAGAAGGGTCCCACGACCACCGCTAGCACCACGAAGACTACTGCCGGCACCACCGCGACAAAGACTACTGCCGGCACCACCGCGACAAAGACTACTGCCGGCATCACGGGCAACAACAAACCCGGCACCACCACGAACGGCAACACTCCGGTGACTACCACCACGACGGAAGCGGTGCAGACCACTGCGCCGAGCGACATCGTCGAAGATGCGAAGCCGATCGATCCCACCACCGATTACACGCTGGTGGAGGATGCGGATACGCTGGCGAAGTTTGATTCCCTGAAAGAAGAAGGTCAGGACATCATCGTCAACCAGGCGGTTGCCGAGAAGAAGTTCTCCCTGTACAAATCCGACGATCTGATCAGCGTTGTGGCGATGGATGCCGACGGCGAGCTGGTGGCTCTGAGCCCGAGCGACGAGAAGGAAGGCTATCAGATCTTCGATACCACGGAAATGGGCGAAGTCACGGTTTATGTTGTGACCAAGGCTCCTGTCGTGGAACCCGAAGCGACGACCACCGCTGCGAATACGGAAGCGGTTGGCACGACCACTGCTGCCGATAAGGCTACTACCACGACCAAGGCTGCTGAGGAAAGCAACGGCGGCTTCCCGTGGTGGATCATCATCGTGATCGTTGCGGTCATCGTGATCGCCGGCGTTGTCTTCTTCATCCTGAAGAAGAAGAAGGATAACGAAGACTAATCGGAAACGACAGTCCTCTTTATCTTAAGAAGTTACGTATCTAAATAATGACTTTCGGTTGGTGTGCGATTCTTTCGGGAATCGCACACCGCCGAATAGGCATGAAATAAATACGGAAACACCACAGTAGTTCTTCAACAACACAGAAAGGCGAGTGAAGAAATGTTCAAAAAATCTTTGTCATGGATCCTCACCGTAGCGCTGTTGCTGACCTCCCTGTCCTCGCTGGCTATGATCAGCTCGGCAGCGGGAAGTCAGTTTGTGTACCTTGATCTGAAGAGCGGCGAACCGAAATTTGTCGGTGCGACCGAAATGTCGATTGACCAGGTCATGGAAAAGGGCGGCGCAACGAACATGGCGGATTTGACCGGTGATGACACCGCCGGTTATGCCTATCGTATGACATATCAAAACCAGCAGATCGGTATCAAGGTCCCGGCGGGACGCATCATGGATGCCGATAATGTGAAGGTCGAAATCCGGTACTACGTTCCTTCTGCGGAAGCCGGTCAGGATCTTCGCCTTGGTTTGGGCTACAAGACCTCGCTGAAAACCGGCGACATCCTGTCGAACGGCAACATCGCGAAGGTCGGCGCCGATGGTCAGCTTGATTACGGCGGAACCACGCTGAATTTCGGTATTGATGGCGTCCAGACCGATGAGTGGCAGGTTTGGGAAACGACGCTGGACAAGGCAAACTATGCTTCCGGCGGCAACCTGAACATTGTTAAATGGGGTACCGGTAACGATGCCGGTAACGAAAAGGATGCCTACTACATCCAGAGCATCCTGATCTATGCGGGCGAACGTCCCAGCGAAGATGACCTGTACATCCGTGCGGACGTGATCGGCTCCGTCGATTTTGTCGACGGCGATGAGGATGGCGTGACCACCACTGCGATGACGGAAAAATTCCAGGAAGAAGACGCGGTGAAACTCGCGAATTCCGATGCGACGATGAAAGCGGATTCGTCCATTGTGGCTGTCAACGATCCGAAAGACGGCACCGACAAGAATGTCACCGTCATGTTCGAGTATTACGCGACGGCTGCCGGTTCGGCGTCGGTCAACGATAAAGCGGTTGATCTCAAAGTCGGCGAGTGGGCGGTTGCGACTGCTGCATTCACCGATAATGCCACGCAGGATTTCAAGATCGCATTTGCGGGTGAAGGCGACGCCGCGATGTATATTCGCAAAGTGGTGATTGCCCGCACCAATCTGATTCCTGCCGCTTTCACGGCGGAAGGTGCGTTCGTCTGGTATGACGATACGTATGCGCAGTATCCGTTGTTCCCGCGTGTGAAGTCCAGCGCGTATAACATGAGCGCTGCTCCGGCGGGGCAGAATGAAGGCAGCCCGGCTGAAGTTCAAGACGTGGATGGCACCAATGCCATGACGGGAACCTCCGGCTACCTGTATGCCAATGTCAACGATACCTTTAACGGCAAGCCCGACCTCGGCGTGACGATCACGTATTTCGACAAGGGCACCGCCTACATTGATGTGCAATACAATGCGAAAGTGCCGGAAGGCGCAGAAGATGGCGAAGCCTATCGGTTTAAGGCGGCTGATTCCATCAAGCTGGAAAATACCGAAGAGTGGAAGACTGTGACCGTCTATGTGGCGGATGCAGATTTCCGCAACGCCCAGGACGGCGGCAACGATTTCCGTATCAGCCTCGGTTCGAACGGCGATGACGGTGTGTCCATCTCGGCTGTCGGCGTGAAGATCGGTGCGGATAAGACCGAACTGAACACGCTGATCGTTCGTCGTATCAACACGATCGTTTATACGCCCGAATCGGTTGCCAACTACAATGTGGCGCTGGCGGCTGCCAACACCGTGGCGGCAAATGTCAATGCGACCAAAGCGCAGGTTGACGAGGCGATTAAAAATCTGAATGATGCTTACGCTGCGCTGGAGCGCATCGGCGGCGACAAGCGCTTTACGCTGAGCGAGGGCGCGATTGCTTCCATCAACTTGACCGACAATTCCAACGGCGAAATCGTCACTTACGATGGCTGGTATGCGTGGAAATTCCCGACCGGTCAAAGCGGAAAGTGGCTCGGTCTGGCAGATGGCGCGGATGTCCTGAAGGATTCCAAGAGCGTCACCTATGAGTACGATATCATGTTTGTCTCGAGTGACAACAACAGCCGTTGCTTCCTCGCCTATGGTGCGGAAGACGGTTGGCATGGTGTCAAAGAAGGCGCACCGCCTACGGGCACCGGCTTTGCGGTCGGCGGTCAGTGGGGTGAGGTTCCCTCTGTCGGCAAGTGGGGCACGATCTCCATTGTCAATGACAGCTATGATCCCACCAAACTGAGTCCGAGCGACCTTGGCCATGCAGCCAACATGACGACGGCTCTGGGTAGCTGGATGAACACCGCGACCTGCGATCTGTACGTCCGCGCTATCCGCGTTTATGACACCGAAGACCCGTCCAAAATGATTTCTCTGACCTTCAACGAGGATGTCAAAGAGATGATCGTGACCGGCGAAAACGATAACGTGAGACTGGTCGAAAAAGACGGCGACAAGGCGTATTTGATTCCGTCCGGCTGGCAGAAGATCCTTATCGACACCGAAAGTGTGCTCGAGACGGGCATTTTGACCAAGGGCGAGAACAACGTGACTGTTGAGTTCGAGTACTTCCTGGAAGAGCTGAACGGCAACGGTGATGCGAACAACGAAATGTTCCAGATTACGCACTTCAACCCGCAGGGCAACGGTCAGAACGGTGATAAAGCCAGCGAGTGCGAGCACCAGTTCTATCCGAACAACGGCGATCTGAAGCGCGGCGAATGGCAGAAGAAAGTCGTCGTGCTGGACGATGCGAATTTCGGCGAAGGTCTGTTTGCGCTGAAATACGGCAATGGTAACGAGCTGTATGTCCGCGGTATCAAGATCTATGCGACCGAGACGCCGAAGAACGCGGCTGTGTGGGGCACGATGAAGTTGACTGCGCCGGCGCTGGATTATGCGTACTGGGATTTCGGTGAGCAGGACGGCAGCGGTTTGACCGTGAAGTTCGCCGAAGGCAGCGAAAAGACCGAGTATGGCACCATGGTTGACGGCAATGACGTCAGCTATGACTGCGCGCTGGTCAGCGACGACTGGATGTATGTCACGCTGGATAAGGAAATGTTCCCGTCCGATGCGCGCTACATCAAGATCACGATGACCTACATGGATACCGGTGTGATCGATCTCCACTACAACAAGGTGGTTGATGTGACTGAGCCGGCAGATACGGAATCTGACGAGTGGAAGAACTTCAATGAGACGTATAACTTTGCGAAGTCCGGTCAGATCACGACGGATGATCAAGGCAACATGGTTATCGGCAATCCGCTTGGCATGCTGCCCGCCGGTGATGGTAACTGGGTGACCGATTCCATCTATCTGACGGATGCTCAGTTCCGCAAGAAGGCGAATGGCGCTGACTTCCGCGTCGATGCACATGGCAGCATGATGCTGGCCCGCATCGAAGTGCGTGTGATCACCGAAGAAGATCTGCCGAAGATGGCGGATTTGACCGACCTGAAGAAGGCGGTTGCGGATGCTGAAGAGATGGATGTTTCTTCTTACACCGAAGAGTCTGTGGAGAAGTTTGAAGAAGCGTTGGCGGCTGCACAAGCGCTGGCGAATCGCGGCAGAGCGACCGAAGAGCAGGCGGCTGCGACCTTGAAAGCGCTGCAAGACGCGGTCAAGGGTCTGGTCTCCGCTGTGAAACTGGGCGACGTGGACGGCAACGATGCGATCGACAGCTCTGATGCGCGTATGGTTCTGCAAGCGTCGGTTCAAAAGATCACGCTGACCGAAGCACAGACGAAAGCGGCTGATGTCAACAAGGACGACAAGATCGACAGCAGCGATGCACGTGTGATCCTGCAGGTTTCTGTCGGCAAAGCAGAGCTGTAATCGTTCTTGTGTGAGCAAGTAACATCATTCATTTGGCAAATGGGCAAGCGCCCCCGATTTCGGGGGCGCTTGTTTTTCGTCTGATGCGGGGGTATGTACGTGTCAAACAAGGAAAAATTTGCGGAAATTGCAAGATTCACAGAAAGTTCTCTTTTCATTTTCGTATGAATTTGGTATACTATACCTGTTGCAAAGCAGTCGCAAGACAATACAGCACAGGAGGAATGTCCTTTGCAAATTATTCAAAAGACTTTGACGGACGGTGTGACCTTGTTGGCGCTGCCGGACGATCGTTTTAAAACCACGCGGCTGGTGGTGTCGCTGCTGTTGCCGCTAAGGGCGGAGACCGCGTCCGAGCAGGCAATTCTGCCGGCGCTGCTGCGCCGCAGTTGCGCCGCATATCCGGATTTTACGGCGCTGAATAAGCAACTCAACCGACTGTACGGCGCGTGGATTTCGGCAGATGTGATGCGTATCGGCGAGGTGCAGGCACTGTCGCTGCAAGCCAGTTGCCTGAACGATTGTTTTGCATTGAACGGCGAGCCTGTGGTTGCGGCGTGTGCTGAGTTGATGCGCGGCATGCTGTTTGAGCCGGCGCTGGAAAACGGGTGTTTCCGAGATGCGGATGTGGAACAGGAGCGCCGTTGCCTGATCGAGGATTTGCAGGCGGAGATCAATGAAAAACGCCGTTATGCGCGTCGTCGCTGCGAAGAAATGCTGTGCGAGGGCGAGGCATATGCGGTGAATTGCTGCGGCACGGTCGAAAGTGTACAGGCGTTGACGAAAGAAACGATTACGGCGGCGTGGAAGCGGGTACTGTCCACGGCACAGGTGCAGTTGATCGTGCAGGGCGGTGACTATGAGGCAGTGGCGGCGGCGTTCACGCGCGGCTTTTCCGCTATCGCACGGCAGCCGGTCGCACTGAGCACGGTGCTCCGTGTCCCCACCGGTATTATTCGCAGTGAGACGGAGGAGATGCCGGTCAACCAGAGCAAGCTGGTGATGGGCTTCCGCTGTGCCGTTGATGATCCCGAAGCCGCCGCACCAGCCATGCGGCTGATGACGGCGCTGTTCGGCGGTACGCCGTATTCGCTGTTGTTCCGCCATGTGCGTGAGGAACTGCATCTGTGCTATTACTGCGCGGCGACGTACGACCGTCATAAAGGCGTGCTGCTGGTGGACAGTGGGGTCGAACGCGCCAAAGCACCGCTTGCACAAGACGAAGTGCTGCGTCAATTGCGGCGCGTGGCTGAGGGCGATTTCAGCGATGAAGATTTGGAATCGGCGCGGCGCAGTATTTGCAGCCAGTTCGCTTCGGTAGACGATTCGCCTTCATCACGTGTGACATGGTATTTGGGACAAAGCACTGCGAAGCACGTGCAAACGCCGGAACAGGCGGCGAACGCGGTGGCGGCCGTCACGCGCGAACAGGTCATGGCAGCGGCACGCGGTGTGTCGCTGGAACTGGTGTATCTGCTGGCGTCCAACGGACAGGGAGGTGAGGACGATGCGTGAGACCACGATGCCGGAATTTGTGAATGAGCGCACCGGCGAACGCTGCGTGCGTATCGACCACAAGTCGGGGTTGCCGATTTTTGTGTGGCCGAAGGCGGGATATGCTTCGTCCTATGCAGCGTTTGCCACCAAATACGGCTCGATCGACAATGTGTTTGAGGTCAACGGCAAGCAAACGACAGTGCCGGCGGGCATTGCGCATTATCTGGAGCATAAATTATTTGAAAACGAAGATTGCGACGCATTTGAAAAATACGCTAAAACCGGCGCGTCCGCTAACGCCTACACCAGCTTTGACCGCACGGTGTACCTCTTTTCCTGTACCGGCGATATCACCCCGTCGCTGGAGATTTTGCTGGATTTTGTACAGTCACCGTATTTCACGGAAGCGAGCGTGCAGAAGGAGCAGGGCATCATCGGGCAGGAGATCCGCATGGGGGAGGATTCGCCCTTCCGCCGCGTGTTGTATAACATGCTGCGCGGCATGTATCACCGCCACCCCGTCAATATCGAGATCGCGGGTACGGTGGAATCGATTGCGGAAATCACGCCGGAACTGCTGTACGACTGCTATCATGCGTTCTATAATCTGCACAACATGGTATTGTCCGTCGCGGGCAACGTCACCCCTGAGCAGGTGATCGCGGTGGCTGATCGGCTGCTCAAGCCCGCGCCCGATCACATCGTTGCCCGCAGTGCGGTGGATGAGCCGGCGGACATCGTGACCGATCGCGTGGAGGAAGCCATGCCGGTGGCGGCGCCGTTGTTCTGTCTCGGCTATAAGCTGCCGATGACGGGGACACAGTGTGTCGATCAGACCACCTCGGCGGCCGCCGAAGTACTGGCGGAGTTGTTGACCGGCACCGCCTCGCCGTTGTACGCGAAGCTGATGGCGGACGGGCTGATCAACCAGAGCTTTGAAGCGGAATTTTTTGACGGTCCCGGCTACGCCATGTGGCTGTTTGAGGGCGAGTCCCGCGATCCCGACGCCGTGGCGGCGGCGATCAGCGAAGAAATCGAGCGCCTGCGCCGTGAGGGCGTGGATGAGGACGATTTTGTGGCGGCGCGCAACGCGCTGTACGGCGAGATGGTTGCCGGACTCAACAGCGCAGAGCGGTGCGGCGAGATGCTGGTGAGCGATTATTTCTATGATCGCGAACCGTTTGGGGCGTTGGCGGCCGCGTCGTCGCTGAAAAAATCCGATGTGGAACGGCTGTTGGCGGCGGGGCTGGACAAGACCCGCAGCACGCTTTCCGTTATCCGTCCGATCAAATAAGGAGGTTCACCGTCATGCAAGATTATATTTCGTTTCCCGCGCTGGGATGGCAGTTTCCCATCTCGGACACGGTGGTGCAATTTGAATTGTTTGGCGCACCATTTACCATCAAGTGGTACGGCGTATTGATTGCTGTCGGCTTTATACTCGCTGTAATCTATGCAACGAAGCGCGCCCGTAGTTTTGACGTAGATCCCGACCGTCTGATCGATGTGGTGCTGGTGTCCACGTTGTTTGCATTCGTGGGCGCGCGGCTGTATTATGTGCTGTTTTCGGCAGACAGAGCCGCCTATTTTGCCGATCCCATCAAGATCCTGCGGGTGCAGGACGGCGGCTTGGCGATCTACGGCGGCATTATCATGGCGTTTTTGACAGGGCTGTGGATGTGCCGTGTGCGTAAGGTCAACACCGCCGCCGCCTTCGACTTGGCGGCGCTGGGTTTCCTCATCGGTCAGTGCATCGGGCGCTGGGGCAACTTCTTCAATCAGGAGGCCTACGGCATGAACACCACCCTGCCGTGGGGGATGAGCGGCAGCAAGATTGCCGCAGGGTATTACCACAACACCGGCTTGACCGGATTTGACCCATCGCTGCCGGTGCACCCCACCTTCCTGTATGAGTCGTTGTGGTGTCTGCTGGGCTTTATTCTGCTGCACATGTTGTCGAAAAAAGCGTATAAATTCAAGGGTGAAATTTTTTCGCTGTACCTTGTGTGGTACGGCGCGGGTCGCTTTTTCATCGAAGGACTGCGCACCGACAGCCTGTATATCGGCACGATGCGCGTGTCGCAACTGGTCGCAGTGCTGACGGTGCTCGGCGGGTTGGTGCTGTTCCTGATTTTGCGCGCCCGCAGCCGTGAGCTGCCGGCAGTATTGTTTGCGGACAACATAGCGGCGGAAACCACCGAAAACGAAACAGCAGAGACTGCCGAGGGTGAAACGGCAGAGACTGCCGAGGGTGAAACGGCAGAGACTGCCGAGGGCGAAGAAACGACATTCGATTTGAACAGCATCCTGCAGCCGGAGGAAGAAACGGTTGCTGAAGAAGAAGGAGAGAACGACGATGGCGATCAGAATTGACGGAAAAGCTGTTTCGGCGGCAGTGAAGGCGGAGGTGGCGGCGCAGACGGCGGCGCTGAAGGAGCGCGGTATCGTCCCGGGGCTGGCGGTGATCATCGTCGGCGACGACCCTGCGTCACGGGTATATGTCAACAACAAGAAAAAAGCGTGTGCCGAAGTGGGCTTCCACTCGGAGGAGTTTGCGCTGCCGGCGGAGACGACGGAGCAGCAGTTGCTGGCTTTGATCGCCGAATTGAACGCGCGGGAGGACATCCACGGTATTCTGTGCCAGTTGCCGCTGCCGCGACACATTCACGAGGAAGCGGTGATTCAGGCGATTTCACCGCGCAAGGATGTGGACGCGTTCCACGCGGAAAATGTCGGGCACATCATGATCGGGGATTACACGTTTTTGCCGTGTACGCCTGCCGGTGTGATGGAGCTGCTGCACAGCGCCGGCGTGGAAGTGGCGGGCAAACGGTGTGTGGTGATCGGGCGGAGCAATATCGTCGGCAAGCCGATGGCGATGCTGCTGCTGCACGAGCACGGCACGGTCACGATCTGCCATTCGCGCACGCAAAATTTGCGCGAAATCTGCGCCGAAGCGGATGTTTTGGTGGCGGCGGTGGGTCGCGCGAAGTTTGTGACCGCCGATATGGTGAAGCCGGGTGCGGCGGTGATCGATGTGGGCATGAACCGCGATGAAAACGGCAAGCTGTGCGGCGACGTGGATTATGACGCGGTCGAACCGGTCGCGGGCTGGATCACGCCTGTTCCCGGCGGCGTCGGTCCCATGACCATTGCGATGCTGATGAAGAATACGCTGAAAGCGGCGACGCTGTAAGCCAATCAAGCCCGTCGGAGCGATTCGGCGGGCTGTTATTTTGCTGGACAACCATAAGGACTTGTGTTATACTAGTAAACTGGGATTTTATAGAAAGGCGGCGACAGCAATGCGCATACTGGATATTTCGCGGGAATTGCTCGGTGCGCCGGTGTATCCCGGGGATACCGCCCCACAGATTCATCGGCGGCAGCAGATGCCGCTGGGAGATCGCTGCAATCTCAGCGACCTCCAGATGTGTCTGCATAACGGCACGCACATGGACGCGCCGCGCCATTTTCTGCCGGACGGTGACGGTATCGACGCGATCCCGCCGGACGTATTCTGCGGTGCATGCAGCGTGGTCGCGTGCGACGACGGTGTGTTGCTCGGTGACGCGGCGGAACGGCTGCTGGCAGGCGGGGTCGAACCGCGCTTGCTGCTCAAGGGGGCGGTGACGCTGGATGTCAGCGCGGCGTTTGTGTTTGCGGACGCGGGACTGCGGCTGATCGGCGTGGAAGGACCGTCGGTTGCCACCTCCTATTGCGAAGAGGCGGTGCATCGGCAGTTGCTCGGCGCGGGCGTGACGGTGCTGGAGGGGCTGGATTTGTCCGCCGCGACGGTCGGGCGCTATACCCTGTGCGCCGCACCGCTCAAAATCGCCGAAGCCGACGGCGCGCCTGTGCGGGCGTTGTTGTTCGATGGAGAGTCTCTTGATGTGGAACCGCTGTTCCGTAAGCGGTAGGACGCATCAGAAGCAACAAGAATCGGCGAAGAGAGCGCAAAAAGCCCGTGTTTGAGCCTAAAAGGCGCAAACTGCGCGCCATGGTGTACGGCGCGCGAAGGATTTTGCGAGAGAGAAGCATCAGAAGGAACTGAAATCGGCGAAGAGACTGCAAAAAGCCCGTGTTTGAGCCTAAAAGGCGCAAACTGCGCGCCATGGTGTACGG
>CAJKXG010000021.1 GCA_905203795.1 uncultured Oscillospiraceae bacterium
TGAACTTTACAAGAATTTGATAGTGGATTTTACACCGATGACGTAGAATATATCCGTATTTTGAGGAAAGGATCTGCTGTATGGATATATTCAACGTATTATCCCTGATCGGGGGACTATGCCTGTTCCTATTCGGCATGAATGTGATGGGACAGGCGCTGGAACGCCGAGCAGGCGGCAAACTGCGCAGTCTGCTCGGCAAAATGACCACGAACAAAGCCGCGGGACTGCTGACAGGTCTCGGCGTAACGGCTGTGATCCAAAGCTCATCGGCCACCACGGTAATGGTCGTCGGATTTGTCAACTCCGGTCTGATGACGCTGAAACAGGCGATCAATGTCATTATGGGCGCCAATATCGGCACAACCGTTACCGCCTGGATCCTGAGTCTTGCCGGAATTGACAGCAGCAATATGTGGATTCGCCTCTTGAAGCCTTCCGCCTTCACACCTGTGCTGGCTTTGATCGGCATTGTGCTGTATATGATCTGCAAAAGCGCGAAGAAGAAGGACACCGGCACGATCCTGCTGGGCTTTGCCACTCTGATGTTCGGTATGGAAACCATGTCCGCAGCCGTGTCGGGACTGGGCGATATTCCGGCATTTCAGCATCTTTTTATCGCTTTCAAAAATCCTTTCCTCGGCGTGCTGGCAGGCGCTGTCCTGACCGGCATCATCCAATCCAGCTCCGCTTCCGTGGGCATTTTGCAGGCGTTGGCCGTCACGGGACAGGTGAGCTACGGCGCCGCCATTCCCATCATCATGGGGCAAAATATCGGTACCTGTGTCACGGCGCTGCTTTCCTCTGTCGGGGCAAACAAAAATGCCAAGCGTGCCGCCATGGTGCATCTGTCGTTCAATGTTCTGGGATCGGTTGTGTGGCTGCTGGTATTCTGTATCGTCAAACTCGTCTGGGCGCCGGCGCTGCTGGACGAATCCGCGTCTCTGTTCGGCATTGCCGTGGCGCACTCCGCCTTTAATGTGTTGTGTACGCTGCTGATGCTGCCGCTGTCCGGAACGCTGGAAAAACTGGTCTGCCGCCTTGTGCCGGACGCCAAACAGCCGGAGCAGCATCCGGAGTTGGACGAGCGGCTTCTCTCCACGCCCCCCGTGGCGCTGGAACGCTGTCATGAGGTTACCACGGATATGGCAAACTGCGCCGTCGGTGCGTTGTTGGACAGCACGACCGCCCTTTTTGAATATACGCCGGAACTGGCCGCCAAAATCCGCGCTGCCGAAGATCAAACGGACCACTACGAGGACATTCTCGGCACTTACCTTGTGAAACTCAGCATGAACCAGATCAGCGAAGCGGATAGTAATGAAACGATCAAGATGCTGAAAATCATCGGAGATTTTGAACGCATCGCCGATCACGCGGTCAACCTGGTCGAATCGGCAGAGGAATTGAAGGAAAAAGACCTGCGTCTTTCCGCCGTAGCCGGGGAAGATCTCAAGGCGCTGACCGACGCTGTCCGCGAAATTCTTCAGCTTACTCTGGCGGCTTTCCTGCACAACGATTTGGCGTCCGCCAAACGGGTCGATCCCTTGGAGCAACGGATTGATGATCTGAAAGAACAAATGCGCACACGCCACATCATACGATTGCAACTGGAGCAATGCAGCATAGAGGTGGGCTTTGTCTGGTCTGATCTGCTGACAAATCTGGAACGGGTATCCGATCACTGTTCCAATATTGCCAGATGCATTCTCGATCTGACGCCCCACAGCGTCACCGTCCCTTGAGCCGCTCCCAATAGCTGTCGTGCAAAAAAACGGCGTAACCTAAAGTGGTATCGTTCAAAAGGACAAAAAGTGAACTTAAGGGCGATCACCGGTACGGAACGAGGACAAGGACGCCACAGATCAAAACGGTCTGCGGCGTCTTTGTATATTTGGGCAACGAGTCAATTTTCGGATTGGCTCGTTACTTTATTTATGAGCTTGCGGAGAAGGCTTGACTTTTGTAAAGATTTCCGATATAATAATTACGAAAAAAGGTGTAGACACATTTATTTTGGAATCAGGAGGACGATATGGAGATCAAACGGGATATCTACTTGGATCGACTGATCCGGCGGGAAAAGAATGGACTGATCAAAATCGTGACGGGCGTTCGCCGGTGCGGGAAGTCATACCTTCTGTTCAACCTGTTCCACAATTATTTGCTGGATAAAGGTGTTCAGGAAGACCATATCATCGAGATCGCCCTGGATGACCGCAGTAATAAAGAGCTGCGTGATCCCGACAATATGCTGAACTATGTAAAAGAGCGGATCGTTGACAAGGATACCTACTATATCATCCTGGACGAAGTGCAGCTCCTTGCAGAGTTTGAGGACGTACTGAACAGCTTTCTGCATATCCGCAATGCGGACGTATATGTGACGGGCAGCAACTCAAAATTTCTGTCCTCCGATGTCGTTACGGAATTCCGCGGACGGGGCGACGAGATTCGCATCTATCCCCTGTCCTTCCGGGAGTATTGCTCCGTCCACGAAGGCAGCGCCGACGAGGCGTGGGACGATTACTTTACCTACGGCGGACTGCCGCTGATCCTTTCCCGCGAAACGGCGGAGGAAAAGGCGGAATACCTTATGTCGCTGTTCCAAAAAGTGTATCTCAGTGATATCGTCGACCGCCACAAGGTGCGCAACCGGGAAGAACTGGACGAGCTGGTGGATATTCTGGCCTCCGCCGTCGGGTCGCTGACCAATCCGCTGAAACTGGCGAATACCTTCAAAACCGTCAAGAAAAAAAGCATCAGCGACAAGACGCTGAAAAAGTATATGGACTATCTGATGGACGCCTTTCTTGTGAGTAAGGCAGTCCGTTACAATATCAAAGGACGAAAGTATATCGGTTCTCCGGCAAAGTTCTATTTTGAGGACGTTGGACTGCGCAACGCAAGGCTGAACTTCCGGCAGATGGAAGAAAACCACATCATGGAGAACATCATCTATAACGAGCTGCGGATCCGGGGTTATCACGTAGATGTGGGGCTTGTGGAGCAATTCGGCAAAAACAGCGAGAACAAGACGACAAAAAAGCAGCTTGAGGTGGACTTCGTCGTGACGCGCGGCAGTGAGAAGTTTTATATCCAGTCTGCCTTCGCCATGACCACGCCGGAAAAGCAGGCGCAGGAGGAACGTCCGCTGAACGCCATCGGCGATTCTTTCAAAAAGATCATCGTCGTGCGGGATAATATCAAGGTGCGCAGAAACGATATGGGGATCGTGACCATCGGCATCCGAAACTTCCTGCTGGATGAGAACAGCCTGAACCTGTAAGTCCGTCGTGATCAACCGGCTCAGGCCACATCCCCGTAAGTTCAATATCACCTATAACCACGGTCATGCGTATGAGCCGGACTTTGTGGTTGAAACCGAAGATAGTATCTATCTTGTGGAGGTCAAGGGAGAGGATACGCTCCACGATCCAGACGTTATCGCAAAGAAGGAGCGCGGGATCCAGTATTGCGCCGTTGCCTCCCGTTGGGGCAAGGCTAACGGATATAAGGAATGGCGGTATTTGTTTATTTCGGCAGGACAGATTCGTGCGAATGCGTCTTTTGCCCAACTTGCCGAAAGATTTAAGGAACTGTAAAACTGCGGGGGTGTTATAATGGAAAAAAAGACGCGCGGATGCTGTGCTTTTCGGATTTGATTTTCAAGTTAATGCGGCTATCCCTTTTTCAATTTGCGCAATTTATTATACCTTATCTTCAAGCATTGATAAACTGTTCGCTTTTACGGCATCAAGCAAAACAGATATTCTGCTCACGCGAGAGATTGTTCCCTATTCCGACTAATCGCTAAAACAAAATGGCTCCCATCTGACTTCCGAAAGAAATCAGATGGGAGCTTTCGTATGCGCTTAAAACTGTCGGCCGACAGGAAATGAATTCTTCATTTTCTATCACGGTTACGCCGTTTTTCGCTTCCTATCAAGAAATATCCTTTTGGCGGTACTGCCAGAACGCGAGGGCGATCCCGACGACGGCGAACGCTATGCCGACCGCCAGATACCCGCCATTGAGCGCCGTATCCGCGATAATATCCGCTCCCTCGGTATAGCCGAAAGGCGTGATATATTTCAAAAACCGCGCATCCTCTGTCAGATTGGAAATAATATTTATAAAATAGAACACAGCCGCCAATCCAAGCCCGATCCCGAGACTGCCGCGATTGAGAAAAGCGGAGATACCGAAGGTGATCGCCGCCACCTCAAGCTGCATGATCAGATAGGCGAGCAACAGGAGCGCGAGTGTTTTCACGGGCACTTCTTGACCGATGGCGAAAATCGAGAGCGCCGTCACGGCGATCACGACCGCATTGAGAAGAAGAATCTGCGCCGCCACGGCACATAGCTTTTCGGCGATGATCCGCGTTCTGGAGACGGGGTGCGTCAGCAGAAATTCGGCGGTTCTGTCTTTTTCCTCTTTCGCCAAAGCGGAAATGCCCAAAATCGCGGCAAAAAACGCCCCGCCGATACCGAGCACATTGCCGCACTCTACGCCGAAAAAGCCGATAAACTCACCGAAATTGATCTGATCCATGCCGAAAGCCTGCGAAAAACTGCCCATATCGGCAAACATGGCGCTGATCTCCCCCATTTGCGAGGACATTTCCGGATAAATCAGCACGCATACAGCCAGCATAAAGGAAATGGCGGCTGCCCAAATGATCAGCGCGGTTTTCCCTCTTTTCAATTCATGCCCGAATACCGTCATCGTGATTTTCCTCCTTTGCGTAGTAATGCATAAAGATTTCTTCCAGATCCGGCTCGGCGATCGTAATATCCGTAATCGGAAGCGGCGCCAGGGCTTTCAGCAGCGCATCCGGCTTGCCGCTGTACAAAAAGCTGATCGTGTCGTTGCCGGATTTCACATCCCGAATGTTGTCCAGCGGCGGCAATGCGGAAAGACCGCGCAGCAGAACCCGCTTGGCGCCTGTGTGACCGAGCTTCTCCACACTGTCGGAAACAAATAGCCGTCCTTCGCGAATCACCGCCGCATGGCGGCAATAGCGCTGCACCTCCGACAGAATGTGGGAGGACAGAAACACCGTAGCGCCTTCGGCGTTTCGCTCTTTCAGGATCGAATAAAACTCGCGCTGCATCAACGGGTCAAGACCGCTGGTCGGCTCATCCAAAATGTACATCCGCGGACGGTGCTGCATGGCGCAGACAATGCCGACCTTTTTGCGGTTGCCGAGCGACAGTTCCTCTATTCTTTTGGACGTATCCAGTTCCAAACGGTCGCATAACCGCTTGGCTTCCGCCGTGCAATCCTTCTTTCGCAGATCGGCGGAGAAACGGATCACCTCCCGTACACGCATGCCGTTGTAAAACATGGCTTCGGAGGGCAGATACCCGATCTCGCGCAAAACCTCGGTTTTGTGTTTGGGAATCTCCTGCCCGAACAGCGCGGCAGAACCGCCGGTGGCGGAAATCAGTCCCAGAAGCAGGCGGATCGTGGTGCTTTTACCGGCGCCGTTTGGACCGATAAACCCGAAGAAATCGCCCTCCTCCACGCATAGACTCACGTCCGTGATCCCGCGGGATTTTCCGTAGTACTTTGTCAAATGGTCGGTTTGGATCGCATTCATGGCTGTTCCTCCTTATGATGTTGTTTACGGTCATAGGCAAATGAACAGAAAAACGGAAGCAGAAGAACGATCAGTATGATCGCAAAGAATAGCCACGGGCTGCGGAAAAAGGCAGTCAGGAGGATCGCAACGCCGCCGATGCTCATGCTCCATCCGGCTACTCGGTGCGTTTTGCTCCAGTTTTTTTCGCTGCGCAGTGTCCATGGCGTCCGTATGCCGAGCGAATGATTCTGCCTGCATTTCGGGAGATAGTTGCCGAGAAGGATAAACAGGACGCCGAAAAGCAGCATGATGATAAAACCGACGTCCGGTTTGGCACCGAGCGCCACGGAATAGGTCACGGCACTCAAAACCAGAGAAACAGACGGGCAGATCCACAACAGGCAGTTCATCATTTTCTCATGGATATTTTTGCTTTTCGGATCAAAGCAAGTCGCCAAAACAGCAATCCAGTGAATCGCCAACACGATACACGGCAGCCCGAACACGGCAAATGCTTTGCTGTTCCATCCGTCCGGCTGATTATCCGCGCCGAAATGGGTGGCCATGGTATCGGGCAAATCCGTCCACAGCAGCATCCCCACGAGAATCGGCAGCAAAATGACGACAGACGTGATCAGAATCATCCGTTTATGTTTCTTAAACATCCTCTGATTCCCCCTTCAAATCGGTGATCCAAAGCAAAATCTCTTCCAACACGGAGGCGTTCAACTCGTAATAAATAAACTTGCCTTCCCGCTGATCGGAAATGAGATCCGCCTCCTTTAACACGGACAAATGCCGGGAAACCGCCGCACCTGTGATCGAAAAACGCTGGGCAATATCGCCCGCAGACATTCTGCCTTTTTTCAACATATTCAGAATTTCTCTGCGGGTAGGGTCCGCCAAAGCCCGAAGTGTTTCCTGCATTCCCAAGCGATTCCCCTCTTTCAATTAACATTTAACACAAATGTTAAATATAAGATACCATATACCGCCCGCCTTGTCAAGAGAAATCGGCAAAAAATCCGGACGGGGACGTTGTTCACCGCACCCCCGTCCGGATTTCACTTCTTTTATCGTTTTATCGCCGCAGTGCGGCTGGTCGCCTGTCACGCCAAAGCCTCTTCCGCCAGCTTCGTCAGCGAATCGTCCCATGCAAACTTGAACGACAGTCCGAAAAAATGCAGCTCGCGGTTGTCGCTCACCGTGATTTCCGCATCCTTCGTATAAACAACGAACATATGCGGCGGATATCTTGTCATCCATGTGCCCTCAGTAGTGGTGTAGGTATAGAGAACCTTTTGATTGATGCTGTCGATCAGCGCGGTCGGGTCGGTCAAAACACCGCTGCTGCTTCCTGACGCGTACGCGTGTATATTAATTTTCACCGATTGCACCTCTTGCATCGACAAAAACGCAGCCGCTGTTTCGGAAAGCGCGCCGATATCGGCAGACACCGGTTTGCCCACCGCGTATTGCAGCACGATGCGGGCGTCGGCGGAATCCACCGCACCGCTCCGATCCACATCCGCCGCCTGTGTTTGCGCCGCCGTCAGCGTCACCTTACGGGTGGCGCTTTGTAAAATCAAGCGCGCGTCGCCGGAAGCACACAGCCCGTCCTCGTCCACATCGCCGAGCGTATTCGACGGCGGAATTGCCTCGAAAGGACGCTGTCTGGCCACCGCCCAACGGGCGATATAGCTGCCCTTTTCTCCCCGCAGCGCCAACGTTTGCGGCAATGCGTTCGCTGCAAGCAGCGTCACAGAAGCGGGTACGGTCAGTTCACGCAACGACGTGCAGTCCGCCAAGCTGAGGTTGCCGATGGCTTGCAGGCTGTTCGGCAACACGATCTCCTCCAGCGCGGTGCTGTCCTGCCAGCGCATCTGCCCCAGCGCCCGCACCCCTTCGGGAATCACCAGACGCCGCGGACACTTGCCCCCGCCGTTTTGGTTCAGCGCCACATACCGCACAGGATACCCGTCGATCACCGCCGGCAACGTCAAGTCCTCTTCGCTGCCGGTGTAACCGAGAATGCGCGCGTACAGATAGTCCTCTGTGCCGTAAACATCGTGGACGATGCCCGCCGGTGCATCCGACGCACCGCTGACGGACAGCGGACAGGCAAACAACCCGATCAACAGCAGCACCATCACCGCTTGACAAACCCCTTTTCGCAACATATGCGCATCTCCCTATTGTCATATTGGAGCCTCTCTGCCATATACACGATCCAACAGCCCGAAATCGCTCACCGATACGAAAAAAACATGGCAGCCTTGCGACTGCCATGTTTTTTGTGTCTGTCGATCAGATCACCTGTACGCCGAGCGTCACCTGCTCGCCGTTGATATCCCATTCCTTCACATAGCCCTGCGGTTCGGCGGCTTCCATCCGATCCGCCAGCACGTCGCCGCCGATGCGGTCGGCGTTGGCGGCGAGGATCGCCAGCACCTTATCGCTGCCGGACGCCGTCACCGCGATGTGATCGGTCACCTGGAAATCCGCTTCCTTGCGCATGGTTTGCAGCTTACTCACCAGTTCGCGCACCATGCCTTCCTCGATCAGCGCCGGCGTCAGTGCCGTATCCAGCGCCACCGTCACGCCGCCTTCTGTCAGCGTGTAGAAGCCTTCGCGCTGCTGCGCCTCGATCAGCAGATCGTCGGCGGTCAGCGCGATCTCCCCGCCCGTCAGCGACAAGTTCAGCGTGCCGTTGGCATCCAGCTCCGCCTTCGCCGCCGCGCCATCCAGCGACGACAGCAGCGTGCGGATCTCGCCGAGCTGCTTGCCGTACTTCGGACCGAGCGTTTTGAGCTGTGGCTTGAACTGATAGGACATAAAGCCGGACACGTCATCGGTGAAGATCACCTGTTTGACATTCAGTTCTTCCTCGATGATGCGCACACAATCGTCGTCGGGACGGAACGCCGCCTTGACATACATCTTGCCGAGCGGCTGGCGGTTCTTGATATTCGCACCGTTGCGGGCGGCACGCGCCAGCGCCACGATGGTGAGCACTTCCTCCATATCCGCTTCCAACTGCTTGTCGATCAGCGTTTCGTCCGCCGTCGGGAAGTCGCACAGATGCACGCTTTCCGGCGCGGTTTTGTCGATGGAGCAAACCAGATTGCGGTAGATGTCCTCCGTCATAAACGGAATCATCGGCGCGGCAGCTTTGGAGATGGTCACCAGCGCGGTATACAGCGTCATGTACGCGTTGATCTTGTCCTGCGGCATGCCCTCGCCCCAATAGCGGTCGCGGCAGCGGCGGACATACCAGTTGCTCATCTCATCCACAAAATCCTGCAACGCGCGCGCGGCTTCGGGGATGCGGTAGTTCGCCAGATGATCGTCCACCGCGCCGACCACGCTGTTCAGCTTGGACAGCAGCCAGCGATCCATCACCGACAGCGAGTCGCGGTCGAGTGTGTACTTGGTCGCATCGAAGTTGTCGATGTTGGCATACAGCACGAAGAACGCATAGGTGTTCCACAGCGTCCCCATGAATTTGCGCTGACCTTCCTGCACCGCCTTGCCGTGGAAGCGGTTGGGCAGCCACGGGGCGGAATTGATGTAGAAATACCAGCGGATCGCATCCGCGCCGTAGGTTTCCAGCGCTTCAAACGGATCGACGGCGTTGCCCTTGGACTTGGACATCTTCTGCCCGTTTTCGTCCTGCACGTGACCCAGCACGATGACGTTGCGGTAGGGCGCTTGATCGAAGATCAGCGTGGAGATCGCCAGCAGCGAATAGAACCAGCCGCGCGTCTGATCCACCGCTTCCGAAATGAAGTCGGCGGGGAACTGCGCCTCGAACAGCTCTTTGTTTTCAAACGGATAGGGATGCTGTGCAAACGGCATGGAACCGGAATCGAACCAGCAGTCGATGACCTCCGGCACGCGTTTCATCTGCTTGCCGCAGTGCGGGCAGCGGATGGTCACCGCGTCGATGTACGGGCGGTGCAGTTCGATGTCTTCCGGACAGTTGTCCGACATCTCGCGCAGCTCGGCGATGCTGCCGATGGCGTGACGATGCCCGCATTCGCATTCCCAGATATTCAGCGGCGTGCCCCAATAGCGGTTGCGGCTGAGACCCCAGTCCTGCACGTTTTCCAGCCAGTCGCCGAAACGACCCTTGCCGATGCTTTCGGGAATCCAGTTGATGGTGTTGTTGTTGCGGATCAGATTTTCGCGCACCGCCGTCATCTTGATAAACCACGAATCGCGCGCGTAATAGATCAGCGGCGTGCCGCAGCGCCAGCAATGGGGATATTCGTGCTCGAACTTCGGCGCGTCGAACAGCTTGCCCTGCGCGTCGAGATCCTTCAGCACCAACGGGTCGGCGTCCTTGACGAACGTGCCGGCATATGCCGTCTCGGCGGTCATCTCGCCCTTGCCGTTCACAAACTGCACAAACGGCAGATCATAGCGGCGACCCACCTGCGCGTCGTCCTCACCAAACGCCGGCGCGATATGCACGATGCCGGTACCGTCGGTCATGGTGACATAGCCGTCGCAGGTGACATAAAAGCCTTCCTTGTGCTGTTTGTCCGCCACTTCTTTGGCGCAGGCGAACAGCGGCTCGTATTTTTTGTGTTCCAGCTCCTTGCCGAGGAAGCGGTCGAGCACCTCATACGCCGGCTTGTCGTCAGTCGCCAGCCCGCCCAGCACGCGGTCGAGCAGCGCCTCCGCCATGTAATAGGTGTAGCCGTCCGCCGCCTTGACACGGCAGTAGAATTGATCGGGGTTGACGCACAGCGCCACGTTGGAGGGCAGCGTCCACGGCGTGGTCGTCCACGCGAGGAAATACGCGTCCTCGTCCGCCACCTTAAACCGCACGACGGCGGAGCGCTCTTTCACAGTCTTATAGCCCTGCGCCACCTCGTGCGAGGACAACGGCGTACCGCAGCGGGGGCAGTACGGCACGATCTTGAAGCCCTTGTACAGCAGTCCTTTGTCCCAGATCTGCTTGAGCGCCCACCACTCCGACTCGATGAAATCGTTGTGATAGGTCACATACGGATGCTCCATATCCGCCCAAAAGCCGACAGTGGCGGAGAAATCCTCCCACATGCCCTTGTATTTCCAGACGCTTTCCTTGCACTTTTCGATAAACGGCTCCAAGCCGTATTGCTCGATCTGCTCCTTGCCGTCCAGCCCGAGCAGCTTTTCCACTTCCAGCTCGACCGGCAGACCATGGGTATCCCAGCCCGCCTTGCGCGGCACCTGACAGCCTTTCATCGTGCGGTAGCGCGGGATCATATCTTTGATGACGCGCGTCAGCACGTGCCCGATGTGCGGCTTGCCGTTCGCCGTGGGCGGACCGTCATAGAACACATACGGTTCTCCCTCACGGCGGCTGTCGATGCTCTTTTCAAAAATGTGGTTCTCACGCCAGAACTTCTCCACCGCTTTTTCGCGTTCCACGAAATTCAGATCGGTCGATACCTTTTCGTACATACGATGTCCTCCTTGTCAAAATAAAAAGCCCGCCCCATAATAGGACGAGCCTCAGCTTCGTTTATATACCACCCATTACGACATACGGGGAAATCCCTGCATATGCGTTCCCGATAACGGCGGAAAACCGGCGGCGTTTACTGGCGAGAATGCGTTCAA
>CAJKXG010000022.1 GCA_905203795.1 uncultured Oscillospiraceae bacterium
TAATTGTCCAGTAATTTGCAGCTTTAAATCATTCAAAGAAGAATACTATGAAAAAGAATATAATAACGCCAATGATTACCTTAATGATTTATACAGATTTGTAAATTCGGCCTGTTCCACTGAAGAAGAATGCACGGATGTTTCTATTGGCGGGCTTCAACGTGTTGATGTAAACAAATCCTATAACGTTACAGAAACATACGATTATCAATATGGCTTAAATTATAGCAACGATATTTTGCAGGCTTATGAAAACGTAGTTATTTATATGGAAGATAGTGGTCTTTCAGTAGAATTAACTATTGAAGATTTTTCGGATGCTTTTAAGACTTCTGAGTTTAATGATGCCGTAAAATACGCAGATTTTCTCAAGAAAAGCCTCTCTGTATCAAAAAATGAAAAAATTGTTTCCAAAGATTTAAACTCTTTACAAATTTTAAGCTCTTCCGACTCCAGTGGTGATACAGAATATTATTATAATATCGGAACAACATTAAACGTTCAGCCTAATTATAACAAATATGCTATATGTTCAGAGGTTCAAAAAGGTGATATCATATTAGATTTGAGAGGAAGTGGAGAGGTATTCGGACACGCTGCCATAGTGGAAGGACATGTTTATAGTAGTACGTATGGTTATTATGTCAGGTTAGTAGAGTCAATCGACCAAGGCGTCTGTCGCGGTCTTTTAGATGCTACTAGAGTAGACGAAAGAAAATCATATGTTTATCGAGTAACAAATGCTACAAATCAGCAAAAAAGAGATGCTGTTGATTTTTGCATAGGACAGATTGGGAAATATTGGATGATAAACATTACACATGATTATAGCCCTTCTGGAAATTTTTGGATGTGCTCACAATTGGTGTGGGCTGGATACAAAAATCAAGGAATTGACATTGAATGTAATGGTGGTCCTGGTGGTGAACCGGGTGTTACACCGATGGATATTACAATTAACAGTACGGCAGTTACACAAATCGACATTCGCACTGCTACTCAAGTTCTTTCAGGTGATTTTAATAGCGATGGAAAAACTGATATTCTCACCATAGAAAGCATGTGGGATTCTAATACTATGGAGAGTGCCGCGATCCATTTTATTGTTCGAACTTCAGAGGGTTCTAAATTTAGTAGTGCAATTTCCGGATATGGAACTACAAATTTAGATGTTAGCCGTACTGGCAAGCGCTATGCGGTAGGCGACTTTAACGGTGATGGATATGATGATGTTGTACTTTTGTATGATAGCGATGGCACTGGAAAGTTCCAATTTCTTGTTTTTATAAACCAAAGGAACTTGACATTTGTTCGATACAATTGGGGCAGTTGGAGCGCTTCAGTTAATTCCATTGGTGATCGCTTTATAGCAGGAAATTTTAGAGGAGCAACTAAAACAATTAATGGTGTAACTAATCCAGTGGACGACCTTGCTATTATGTATCAATATGCTGATGGAAGAACTATGATTTTTGTATGGCCTTCTAACGGATCTAATGGTTTTAATGCCAATCAAGTTTGGTATAGTTGGCCAGCTAATGCCTACAATGCTACCAGCGAAGTCCGTTCTCGATTTGTGTCGGGAGACTTTAATGGCGATGGCAAGGCGGATGTTGCGGCATTATACAAGTATGGTAGTGGACGAACAAATTGGTTTGTCCAGATTTCTTCTGGCAACGCATTTAATGGAAGTGCAAATTGGCGCCAATGGCCAGCAGGCAGTTATGATGCTGATAGTGTAACTGGACGTATTGCAGTTGGGAAGATAAACAATGATGGTCGGGATGATATCGCTGTGATGTATGAATATGCTAATTATGCTGCAAAAGTACTTGTTTATACACCAAATAGTAATAAAGATGGTTTTAACGATCGCATTCTACAAGAATGGCCAACAGATAGCTACGTTGCTCGTGCTGTTACCGATCGTTTTGTAGCAGGTCGTTTTCGCGGAGAAAACCATGGAGAAACAGTAGCTCGTTACAAGTATACTACTAATACAAAAATATGGGCATATTATACCCAACAGGATAATAGTCATTCCACTGGCATTAAAGCCGAACTAAATAACCACGGGAACTATGTGCATCATCAGTGGGGTTAAATACATCCGGATCTTACATTAGCGCATGTGTGTGCTCACTATCACAAAGTGGCAAATGGGTACTGGCATTCTGATGAGACAACCCTTACGGCATCGCCTTTGTCGATAAACGGCAAAGGCGATGTTTTTGCTGTGTATGGCATGAAAATTCCCGCTGCGGCATACAAATAGGCGGGGTGATGATATGCACATGGTGGTACGGCTGCGGTGGGTGTGGCTGGCAATGGCGGCGGGGATGCTGCTGGCGGCAACGGTCGGCGGTGTGTTGCTGCGCGGGCAGGGACAAACGGTCGAGCAGCCCGCCGAGGACAAGGCCGAGTACATTAAATGGGTGGATTTCAACGTGTCGTATGAAGCGCTTGACCGCGCGCTTTCGTTGGACATCGCGGCGAACAAGGCGGGTACGCCGATCAGTTGGATCGATCTGCTCGCCTATGCGGCGGCGAAAAACGGCAACAATTTCAAAGGGTTTCGCTTAGGTCTACTGGACGAGACGGCGGCAAAGCTGCAAAACGGCACACCGATCGAGGAATTGACCGAAAACATGAAATATTTCAGCTATTATAAAGAGGCATTTACGGCGGTGCTGGGCGGCATGGTCGGCGATTTTGCGGTGGAGGTGCCGCTGGAGGGCGGGAGCACCGAATGGCAGCAACGATACGGACTGCGTGCGTTTTCGCCGATCGCGAAGAATTACCCGTATGTGGATTTCGACGATTTCGGCGCGTCGCGGAGTTATGGATTCCGACGGAAGCATCTGGGACACGATTTGATGGGGCAGGTGGGCACACCGGTGATCGCTGTGGAGGGCGGCACGGTGGAAGCGCTTGGCTGGAATCAGTACGGCGGCTGGCGCATCGGCATCCGCAGCCACGACAAAAAGCGGTACTATTACTACGCGCATCTGCGCCGCAATTATCCGTATGCGCTGGGACTGGAGGTCGGTTCGGAGGTGCAGGCGGGAGACGTGATCGGCTATCTCGGGCGCACGGGTTACAGTGCCACCGAAAACGTCAACAACATCGACGATCCGCACCTGCATTTCGGCATGCAGCTGATCTTCGACGAGTCGCAGAAGGAGGGTAATAACGAGATTTGGATTGATGTATACCCCATCGTGCGCCTGCTCAGCCGCCATCGCAGCGAGGTGGTCAAGGATCTCGCGACAAAGAACTACAGTCGGGTGTACGGATTCAAAGAGCATTTGCCGTGACCGCGTAAACGAGCCGCAAGGGAAACCTTGCGGCTTTTGCTGTTGTTTGCTATAATAACAAGCGGTGGAGGAGGAAGAGTATGGAATTGAAAGAACAGGAATCTGTATCGGGATGCCAATGTGTGTTCCAATCCTTTCACATACACGATGTTCCGGCCGTGCTTTACGGAGAAAACGCGGACAGCGTTTGTCTGTACATTCACGGCAAAGGCGGAAACAAGGAAGAAGCCGCAAGCGCGGCCGCAATCCTCTGTCCGCACGGGTTTCAGGTGCTTGGCATTGACCTGCCCAGGCACGGCGCGCGCAGGGAATGTGCGAAAGCATTCGTCCCGTGGGAGATGATTCCCGAAATGCAGGATGTGCTGACGTATGCAAAACAGCGGTGGCAGCGCGTGTCGCTCTATGCCGTCAGCATCGGCGCCTATGTTTCTCTGCTGGCGTTTTCGGACGAGCAGTTTGAACACTGCTTATTTTTATCGCCTGTTTTGGATATGGTCGCGCTGATCGACAAGATGATGCGGTGGGCGGCGGTCAGCACGGAACAACTGCAAGCGGAAAAGGAAATTCCCACGGACTTCGGAGAAACGCTGTCGTGGGACTATTACACATATGCCAAACAGCACCCGATCCGCACATGGAACAGCCCGACCGCCATCCTTTATGCCGGACAGGATCATCTGACCGACCGCGCGACGGTGACGGAGTTTGCGGCTCGTTTCGATTGCTTATTGCAAATATACGAGGACGGCGAGCATTGGTTTCACACTGCCGAACAGCTTGCCGTGTCGCGGGCTTGGATGCGGAAACAAATGGTGGGCAATGACCGCAAAAACCTCAGAATCACCTGTGCGACACGGGCGGATATTCCCGAATGGCTCACGGTGGTCAACACGGTCGCCGCGGATTTTCCGGGACTTGACATGGCGGATTACGCCAAAACGCTTCAAAAGAATATCGACCGCCGAACGGCGCTTTGTGCGAAAGTTGACGGCAAAATGGCAGGGATTCTGCTGTTTTCTCCGAATCATCGCACGCTTTCGTGTATGGCGGTACATCCGCTATACCGCCGTCGCGGCATTGCCTCGGCGCTGATTGCCGATATGCTGCGTCGGATGCCGGACGGCGACGTCAACGTCACCACCTTTCGGGAAAATGATCCGAAGGGCGTCGCGCCGCGGGCGCCATATCAAAAGTGCGGGTTTGTGCCGGATGCCTGTTTGACAGAGTTCGGTTATCCCGTGCAGCGGTTTGTGCTGCATCGCCGTCAATGAAACGGTGTTGACATCGCTTCGCACAAAATATCAAGAAACCGAATCTCACCTCTGCTATCATACCGTCATACGGAAGGGAGAGAGCTTATGGACTGGATTACCGGCATACAGCGCGCGATCGACTATACCGAAGCGCATCTGACAGACGAGATCGATTATGAAGCCGCGGCGAGGGAGGCCGCCGCGTCGTCGTTTCATTTTCAGCGGATGTTCAGCATGCTGGTCGGGTACACGCTAGGCGAGTATATCCGTATGCGCCGCTTGTCGCTGGCCGCCGATGAACTGCGTCGGACGGACGATAAGATCATCGACATTGCGCTCCGCTACGGCTATGACACGCCGGAAAGCTTTTCCCGCGCGTTTGCCCGCTTTCACGGCATCACGCCCACGGAAGCGCGCCGCGGCGGTAATATCAAATCCTTTTCCCGCCTTTCCGTAAAACTGATTTTAGACGGAGGAAATCTCATGGATTACAGAATGGAAAAACGAGACGCGATGAAGATCATCTGCCGCAAAAAGCAGGTGAACAAGCCGCAAGGCGACACCGCCACCGCCGACATTTCGGCGTTTTGGGGAGAATGCAGTGCGGACGGCACCATAGAAAAACTCTGCCGATACGCACGCTTCGACAACCTCCACGGCATACTCGGCATCTGCTTTTCCGGCGAGATGGCGGATTCCGGTTTCCCCTACGGCATCGGCGCAGAATATAACGGCAAGCCGGTGACGGATGACGAGTTTGATATTGTGGAGATCCCTGCGTACACCTATGCGGTGTTCCCGTGCAAAGGCAAGATGCCCGATGCGTTCAAGGACACCTATCAGAAAATCTGTACCGAGTTCTTTCCGCAGAGCAGCACCTACGAATACGGCTGCGGCATCGAGCTTGAAGTCTATCCCTCGGCTGATGTGCAGGATCCCAACTACACCTGCGAAATTTGGATCGCCGTCAACGAGAAGAAGTGAAGCTGCCATCGTTGTATAGGTAAAAACGATCGGCTGACGGAACGTGGGATGTTCCGTCAGCCGGTCGTTTATTTGCGGCAGTATATGTCGATTGCTTCACGTGCAAATGCCGCTGTGCCCTCGCCGCCGCGCGCGTCGATATTGGCTTTAAAGCGCTCGTCGTCCGTATACATCTGTCCGAGACTTTGCAGAATCTGCGGGGTGCAGGTATAATAGTTCTCGGTGATGCATCGGCGCAAGGCGTCAACCAAGCGCTGGGCTTCTTCGGAATCGGGCGGGAGATGCCTGACCTTGCCCAGTTCGGCGAATACCTGCATCAGTTGCTCGGCCGATGCTTGTTGCTCGGCGTCGGTCTGCCGTGCGGCTTTCTGCCCGTACTCCCGATAAGCGTCCGTTTGACCCCAGCGGGCTTTCGCCTCTGCTTTGTACTGCTCGATTTCGGTCTTATCAAATGCGGAAAAATCCATACAGTTCCCTCCTGTCGCTAACATGTCACGGGCGAAGGAAATCAGTTCTCCGAGATGCTTGCGCTGAAGTTCCAGCAAACCGATCTGTTGTCTCAGCGCCTGTTTTCGGTCGAAGTCCGGACTTTCGAGAATGGTTTTGATCTCCTTAAGCGGGAATTGCAGTTCGCGAAAGAGCAAGATCGTTTGCAGCCGCGCAAGGGCTGTATCGTCATACAGCCGATAGCCCGCGTCGGTGACTTTTGTCGGTTTCAACAGCCCGATCGCATCGTAATGGTGCAGTGTGCGCACACTGACGCCCGCACATTTGCTCACTTCTTTTACTGTTTTCATGCGCGTTCCCTCCCGTGTGCCTATAGTATAAACGATGACGTTACGGGAGAGTCAAGAGGTTTTTGAAAAATTATTCGATATTTTTCGGAAGGCAAAATAATGAGCGGATACCGCGAAGAGTATCCGCTCATTGTTTATGCTTTGGCGTTGTCGTTGGCGCGGATCGTGTCGCGCTTGATCTTGCCGCTGGTGGTTTTGGGCAGCTCCGCGACATACTCCACAATACGGGGGTACTTATACGGCGCGGTGTGCTGCTTGACAAACTGTTGCAGCTCGCGCGTCAGCTCCGGCGACGCGGTGTAGTCCGGGCGCAGTACCACCGTCGCCTTGACCACGCAGCCGCGTTCGGGATCGGGGGCGCCGGTGATGGCGCATTCCAATACTGCGGGGTGGCGGATCAGCGCGCTTTCCACCTCAAACGGGCCGATGCGGTAGCCGCTCGACTTGATGATGTCGTCGGTGCGTCCCACAAACCAGTAATACCCGTCTTCGTCACAGTAGGCGGTGTCGCCGGTGTGATACACACCCTGCCGCCATGCACGTGCGCCGGCTTCTTCGTCGTGATCGTAGCCGCTGCACAGCCCGTAATCGTGCACCGGCGCGGGCAGCACCGCGATCTCGCCGACCGTGCCGGCTTTCACCGGCTGCCCGTGCTCGTCCACGATGCACACGCGGTACAGCGGCGACGGCTTGCCCATCGAGCCGTCCCGCACGGGTTCCCCGACCAAATGCCCGATCAGCATGGTCGTTTCCGTCTGCCCGTAGCCCTCGTGAATTTGCAGCCCCGTGATTTCATGGAACAGACGAATGATCTCCGCATTCAGCGCCTCGCCCGCCGTCGTCACATACGACACACCCGCGAAATCCTCTGCCGTGATGCCGTTTTTCACCAAAAAGCGATAGATCGTCGGCGGGGCGCAGAAGGTGGTGACATGATAGTTTCTCAACACTTCCAAAAGCTGCGGCGCGTTGAAATGCTCGAAATCGTACACCATGACCGCGCTGCCGCACAGCCATTGTCCGTAGATCTTACCCCACGACGCCTTGCCCCAGCCGGTGTCCGCCACCGACAAATGCAGCCCGCCGTCCTGTACATTCTGCCAATACCGCGCCGTGATGATGTGTGCCAGCGGATAGGAATGCTCATGTACAACCGCCTTGGGGAAGCCGGTCGTGCCGGAGGTGAAATACAGCAAAAACGGATCGGTGCTGCGATTGTCGATGCGGTCGAGTACCGGCGGAAATGCCTGCATTTCCTCGTCAATCGCCGTAAAACCGTCCGGCTGTTTCCGTATGCTGAACAGTTGCAGCGGCGAACCGCACTCGGCGGCACAGCCGCGCACATGCGCCGCCAGCGCGTCGTCCTCGCCCGCGATCATGATCGCCTTCACATCGGCGGTGCGCACACGGTACACCAGTTCTTCCTGCTGCAACATATAGGTTGCGGGGATCGCCACCGCGTTCAGGCGGTGCAGCGCCAGCAGCAGATACCAGTATTCGTAATGCCGTTTGAGCAGCAGCATCACGCGGTCACCCTTGCCGATGCCCTGTGCCGCAAGATAATTCGCGGCACGGTTGGACAGGTCGCGCAATTCCGTGAAGGTGAAGGTTCGCTCACGGCCCGCGATGTCACACCACACCATCGCCACCCGCTCCGGCTCGACTTCGGCGATGGCATCCACCACGTCGTAAGCGAAATTGAAGTTTTCGGGACACACCACCTCAAACGAGGTCAATCGCCCGGTTTCGTCCACGGTTTCCCGACAAAATTTTGTATACAACGGCTGCATCGGTCAAACTTCCTTTCCGTCCCGATAACGACCGAACGCACGGAAGCGTTGATAGCGCGCTTCGGTCAGTTGCGCCGGCGACAATGCCGCCAGCTCGCGCAGATCCAACAGCAGTTGGCTGCGAATGGCGTCGCACATGCGGTCAAAATGCTCGAAATCCTCGCGGAACACCGTCTCCGCTACGCCGAACGCCTGCATATCCGCCGCCGTGATATGCAGGCAGTCCGCCGCCTGCTCCACCTGATGCGCGTCCTTCCAGATAATACTGGCACAGCCTTCGGGGCTGATGACCGAGTAGACAGCATTTTCCGGCATGTACACGCGATCCGCCGCCGCCAGCGCCAGTGCGCCGCCGCTGCCGCCCTCGCCGATGACCAACGAGATCACCGGCGTGCGCAGATCCATCATGGACAGGATATTTTCCGCAATCGCCTGTCCCTGCCCGCGCTCCTCTGCGTCGTCGCCGCAGTACGCGCCCAGCGTATCCACAAAGCAGATGACGGGACGACCGAATTTTTCCGCCTGTTTCATCAGGCGCAGCGCTTTGCGGTAGCCCTCCGGACGCGGACAGCCGAAACTGCGTTTCATGCGGCTTTGCAGATCTACGCCTTTTTCAATGGCAATATATGTCACCGGTATACCGCTGAGTGACGCGATGCCTGCTACGATCGCGGCGTCGTCGCCGAAGCGGCGGTCGCCGTGCAGCTCGATGGCGTCCTCCAGCAGCCCGTCAATATATGCGACCGCTGTGGGACGCCCGTTCGCGCGCGCCGTCTTGAGTCGTTCATATGCCGTCATGCGCAAGCGCCCCCTTCCAATCCGTCGCATGCTGCCGCAGCAGCACCGTCAACGTGTCGCGCTGTTCGCCGCGCGGCACGATCTTATCAATAAACCCGTGTGCCAACAGGAATTCCGCACTCTGGAAATCCGCCGGCAGCTGCCGCCCGATGGTCTGCTCGATCACGCGCCGTCCGGCAAAGCCGATCAGCGCCTTCGGTTCGGCAAGGATGATATCGCCCTGCATCGCAAAGCTGGCGGTTACGCCGCCGGTGGTCGGGTCGGTCAAGATGGGGATGTACAGCCCGCCGCCGTCGCTGTGGCGCGCCACCGCACCGCTGACCTTCGCCATCTGCATCAGCGAAAGGATGCCCTCCTGCATCCGCGCGCCTCCGGAAGCGGCAAACCCGATCACGGGCAGCCCTTCATCGGTCGCCAGTTCAAACAGGCGGGTGAGCTTTTCGCCCACCGCCGAGCCCATGCTCGCCATGATGAAACGCGGGTCCATCGCAAACAGCGCGCAGGGATAACCGCCGACCGTCGCCGTGCCGCACACCACCGCTTCGTTCTCACCGGTGCGCTGCCGTGCATCCGACAACTTCTCGGCGTAGTGGGGAAAATGCAGCGGGTCGATGCTTTGTACGTCAGAAAAGTATTCTTTGAAGGACTTCTTGTCTGTCAGCAGTTCGATGCGCGCGCGGGCGCTGAGACGATAGTGATGCCCGCAATCGGGGCAGACCATGTGCGTCTTGGCCAGTTGCTTTTTGGTATATACGCTGTGACAGTCGGGGCAGGTTACGCCGTCGGCCGTGTCTGCCGCCGTGTTGCCGCCGAACAGCCCTTTGACTTTATTCAGTGTATCACGCACGTCCATCCGCAGACGCTCCTTCCTCGATCAGCGCAAACGAAAAATCCGCCGTCACGCACATCGTGCCGTTGACATAGCCCTTGCCGGTCGCGCGGTAAAACGCGCCCTTCGACCGCGTGATGCTGCACACCGTCTCCAGCGTGTCGCCCGGACGAACGGGGTGCTTGAACGACACCTTGTCCAGCCCCGTGAAATACGGCGTAAACGGTTGGGTGCGCCCCTCGCCGAGCAGCACGCACACCGACTGCGCCAAAATCTCGCACAAGATCACGCCCGGCACGACGGGATTGCCGGGGAAATGCCCCTGCAAAAACCACTCGTCGCCGCGGATAGTCTTTTTGCCGTGCGCTTCGCCGTCGATGACCGTCGCCTCGTCCACCAACAGCATGTTGTCGCGGTGCGGCAGAATGGCTTTCAGCTCTTCCTGTGTCATGTTCCCGCCCCCTTATACGCGTTTGAACGCGACGCAGGCGTTGTGACCGCCGAACCCCAGCGATTCGGACATCGCCAGCTCCAGCGGCGTGTGCGCCGCTTCCAGCGGGGTGTAGTTCAGATCGCACGCTTCGTCCGGCTCGTGCAGATTCGCCGTCGGCGGCACGAGATTGTCGCGCAGCGCCAAAATCGCCGCGATGGCTTCCACCGCGCCCGCCGCGCCCAGCATATGCCCCGTCACCGCTTTGGTGGAGCTGATATGCAGTGCATACGCCGCGTCACCGAACACCTTTTTCAGCGCCGTCGTTTCGGTCGTGTCATTAAGAGCCGTGCCGGTGCCGTGCGCGTTCATATAGATCTTGTCGGCGGGTACATCGGCGTCGCCCAGCGTTTCCTGAATGGCGCGTACGATGGCGGTCGCTTCGGGATCGGGAGCGGTCACATGGTGCGCGTCGCAGGTCGAACCGTAGCCGCTCACCTCGGCGTAGATCTTCGCACCGCGCGCCGCCGCGTGCTCGTACTCTTCCAAGATCAGCGCCCCCGCGCCCTCGCCCATGATGAAGCCTGCGCGCCGTTTGTCAAACGGCAGCGACGCGGCGTCGGGGTCGGCGGAGGCGGACAACGCAAGACAGTTGCCGAAGCCGGCGACGGCGAGCGGGGTGATGG
>CAJKXG010000023.1 GCA_905203795.1 uncultured Oscillospiraceae bacterium
GTTGTCCGGCGGTGCGGTGTCGTTGGCATGACCGGTATACCACACCGTCGGCAGCCAAAGCATACAATATATAGTGTATATCAACGTCAAATAATACAATATATAGATCAAGCAAGACCCGAGCCGCCCAGCCTACGGGGGGGGAGGGTATCTATATATACCGCAAAATATTTTTCCGAAATAAAGCCGATTTTGTTATTGAAAAAACCGCAACAACCGGAACGAACGGTGAAGATCGAGCAGGCGACGGCTCGTACGTGAAGTTTTGATGGAACTCGTGCGAGTGCATGTAAGTGCGTGCGAACAGGTACGAGCGCGTGAAAGTGCGTGCGAATGCGTGCAAGTGCGTGCAAGTTCGTGCGAATGCGTGTTACGAGTGCGTGGGATGATGTGCGGCGGGACGACGGAAAACGATGGTCTAGAATGAGATCAACTGTTTGCACATGCAAAATCGGATGTGATGGCGCTGGGGCGTTTCATCTTATGTTTTTCCGCCGTTATGGGGAGGTGTTGCGAAGTGGACGAGCTATATGCGATATACACGGAGCAAGAGCGTGTGATTCGTCGGCGCATCAGGGAAGCGAAAGCGGCGGAGGATATTCCGCGCGTAGAAACGCTGATGTGGTATCTCGGGAACGTTTCCTATGCGCAGAAAAAGATGAGGCATTGGATAGAAGACAAGTCGAGGTGACACAAGGAGCATGCCGAGAGCACAGACAGAGGACGAGCTGCGCGGAGGAAACCGCATCTATTTGCCGGATGTTGTCGGCGCAGGATACAAGGAGTTTTGGAACTGCAAGAAGCGGTATCGCGTGGTAAAGGGCGGAAAGGCATCCAAGAAATCGAGCACAACGGCGCTTTGGTATATCTGGAACATGATGAAATATCCAGACGCCAATCTGCTGGTGGTGCGCCAAGTATTCAACACGCACGCGGACAGCACGTTCGCGCAGCTTCGTTGGGCGATACACCGTTTACGCGTGGACGAGTTGTGGGAAGCGGTGCGTTCGCCGCTGGAAATCCGATACAAGCCGACGGGACAGAAAATCCTGTTTCGCGGATTTGACGATCCGTTGAAGCTGGCTTCCACGACGGTGGATGTGGGATATCTGTGCTGGGTGTGGATAGAGGAAGCGTTTGAACTGCCGAGCGAGGACGGATTTGACAAGTTCGACTTGACGGCGCCGCGCGGATGGGTGCCTCCCCCGCTTTTCAAGCAGACGACGCTGACCTTCAACCCGTGGAGCGACAAGCATTGGCTGAAAAAGCGGTTTTTTGACACGCCGAGCGACAATGTGCTGACCATGACCACCAACTATCTGTGCAATGAATTTTTGGATGCGACAGACCTTTCGCAATACGAGGAAATGAAGCAGACGCACCCGAGCAGATACGCGGTAGCCGGACTGGGCGAATGGGGTATCTCGGAAGGGCTGATCTATGAGAACTGGCGCGTGGAGAACTTCAGCGTACAGGAAATTCTACGGTCGGACGACGGTTGGAAATACCGCTGTGTATTCGGGCTGGACTACGGATACACGAACGACCCGACGGCGTTTATCGCGGCGGCAGTCAACAAGCAGGACAAGCTGCTGTACATCTTCGATGAGTTTTACGAACGCGGGCTGGTGAACAGCGAGATCGCTCAGCGGATCAAGGCACACGGATTTGCCAAAGAGCGGATTCGGGCGGATTCGGCTGAACCGAAATCCAACGAAGAGCTTCGGCGCAACGGTATCCAGCGCGTATTTGCCGCTGAAAAAGGACGGGACAGCATTCTAAACGGCATCTCTCGGTTGCAGGAATATCGCATGGTCGTACATCCGAACTGCCAAAATGCCATTGCCGAGCTGTCGTCCTACCGATGGGAAACAGACAAAACCAGCGGCGACGGAAAGAACAAGCCTGTTGACAGCGATAACCATCTGATGGACGCCCTACGGTACGCCATGACGGATATCAAGAATTTCAAGGCGAAAGAGCGAACGGGGCGAGAAAGACGACCGCGCGGATTCGGAAGCGGGTTATCCGCCGTGGATTTCAAGGGAGGTTGGAGTTAAATGACATCATTGATATGCGGGATGGTCGGCGCGATGATCGGTATTGCGTGCTTTCTGTCCGGCGTGTACTTCGGCAGATCGAAAAACGAGCAGGACATGAAACGACCGTCCGCCGCTTCCAACGCTTCAAAAGAAACGCGGCGGCAACTGATGCTTGAGCAGGCGCGCATGGACAACTTCTTCGGATATGACGGTTCGTCGCAGACGGCGCCGGAGGAACTCATTCGCGATAAGAAAGGAAAAGCGAGGTGACAGGCGTGAAGAAAACGGAAAGCAGCGAGCAGGAAGCGTGGTATGCTCCGAAAAAGATATGGGAGGAGTACACAGCCGGTGTAAACTACAAAAACGCGCTCGGAAGCAAGGGGTTATACGAGCAGAACCGCATCAATGAGCGGTTTTATGCCGGCGACCAGTGGCACGGCGCACAGGTGGGAAGCGACAGACCGCTGGCACGATACAACGTGATACGGCGCATCGGCGATTACAAACAGGCTGTCATCGGCGCTGCACCCGTTACGGTCAACTATTCCGCAGAAGGCGTGCCGAACACGCTGGATTTGCAGGAAAGTGTGCGGAAAATCCGCGACCTGGCGTCTATGAACTCCGGCGGCGACCTTTCTTCCCTTCTATCGTCCGCCGGCGTGCAGTCTACGGAAGGCGAGGACATTCCGACAGGAGAAGAGATCAATCTTGTCATGTCGGCGATGTCGGACTATTTCCGAACGACGGCGGAGCGCCTGCAACTGGACGATAAAAAAGACCGCGTGCTTCGCAATGCCTACAACAGCGGAACAGGTGTGCTGTACACCTACTGGGACGAAACGGTCAACACGGGGCTTTATGCGGACGCATCGCGGAAAACGCCTGTAAAAGGCGATATCCGCTGCGAAGTGCTGGACATCGAAAACGTGTATTTCGGGGACCCGAACCGCGACGATATACAGGATCAGCCGTTTATCCTCATCGCCCAGAGAAAAAGCGTCGAGGAGCTGAAACGAGAAGCCAAGGCGAACAAGCGTCCGCAGGAGGAAATAGACGAGATAGTGCCGGACAAGGATACCGACTACATGGCGGGGGAACTGGCGGTAAACGGAGAAGCGGAAAACACGACGAAGCTGACGGTGGTGACGAAATTCTACAAAGAGTATTCCGACGACGGAAGGCAATACACCGTCAAGGCGGTTCGATGCACGGCAAAAGCTACCGTCCGCGAAGCATGGGACACCGGCATACGCCTGTATCCGCTGGCCGTGTTTGTGTGGGAGCGCCGTCGCAACTGCGCCTACGGCGAAAGTGAGATCACCTATCTCATCCCGAACCAGATCGCGATCAACCGCATGGTGACGGCTTCTGTGTGGGCTGTGATGATGATGGGTATTCCGAACATGGTGGTCAACACGGACATCGTGACAGACCCTGTGACGAACGATCCAGGTCAGATCATTCCCGTGTCGGGATCTGACGCGGATGTACAGGGGGCTATACGGTATGTGAACCCGCCGAACTTTTCTCCGAAATTTTCGGAATATGTGGAGCAGATGATTTCCCAGACGCTGACACAGAGCGGCGCCAACGACGCGGCGCTCGGCGATGTGAGACCGGACAACACCTCCGCGATTATCGCCGTGCGGGAAGCGGCGACCATGCCGCTGCAAACCATGCAAAACCGCTTTTACACCTTCATCGAGGACGTGGCGCGCATTTGGGCGGAATTCTGGCTGATGAAATACGGCGAACGTTCGCTCAAGGTGACGGAAAACGGCGGCGTATGGTACATGCCGTTTGACGCGAAACGCTACCGCGATCTGTTGATCAACACCAAAATCGACGTGGGCGCGTCGTCGCTGTGGAGCGAAGCGCAGAGCATCGCCACTCTTGACAATCTGTTTGACCGTCAGGTGATCGACGCGGTGCAATATCTGACGCGGCTGCCGAAAGGAACGATTCCGAATGTGGAGGGGCTGATCCGCGAGATGCAGACCGCGAACGCCGCTGTTTCCGCTCAGCAGGCAAACGCATCGGCGACCGCACCGCCGTCCGAAAGCGGTGTGCTGACGGAAAATGACGTGCTAAACGAGCTGCCGCCTGACGTGCTGCAAAAGCTGCAAAGCTATCCTGGAAATGTGCAGGGATCGCTTGTACGCGCCGGAATGTCTGCGGCGCAGAATGCGGCAGGCGGCGTAACAGGAACGATGCTGTGATCCGACGCGGATAACCGCTTCGGTTTACATACATAAAATCTTTTACCCTCACCATGGGAAGGAGTTTTTACGATGGAAGAAAACGAAACCATTGTCCCCGAAACGGAAGAAGCCGTACCACAGGCATCCGAAACGGAGACCGACAATCCTGCGAGTGCAGAAGAAGCTCACGACGGTCAGACGGACGGAAACGGGGCGGTCACCATCCGCACCGATGAGGACGGTTTGACGGAGGACACTGAGGATACGGACGAGGGAATCACCTACCGATACAATCATCGGACATATCGGGCAACAGGTGAAGAGGCGCGTCAGCTTGTGCAGCGCGGGAGGCGTTTTGAGACGTTTGCCGGTCACATCGACCGCTTACAGCGAATCGCGCAGGAGCGAGGACAAGACCTCGGCACGCTGATCAGCGAGATCGAAGGCAGCTATGAGCGTCAGGAGATCGACAAACTGGCGGAACACACGGGCGGCAATCGGGAGATGGCAAAACAGCTCTACGACCTTCGGAAAGAGAAGGCGGCGTCGAAGTACAAGACAACGCTGCAAACGGTGGAGGAACAGGAGAAAGAGGAGCGCGAAGACGAAACGCGACGCATGGGCGAACAGCTTGCCGAACTGCAAAAGGAATTCCCGAACATCAAGGAATTTCGGGACATCCCGAAAGCGGTCGTCAGGGACGCACAAAAGCTGGACATTTCTCTTCTCGACAGCTATCTCCGATGGCAGTACCGCAACCAAAAGGCATCGGCGGCAGAACAGGAAGTGCAGAAACAAGCGGCTGCTTCTTCTGTCGGTTCGATGCAAAGCGACAAAGAGGAACAACAACGGATGGACGCGCAGTCCGCCGCGTTCCTCGCATCCTTCAAACGAAATTTTTAAAAAAGGAGAAATGAAACATGGCTTATACGCAAACAAACAGTCCTTCCACGACCAACACCATCGGGCTCTCCGAGGTTATGACGGGCGAACTGGACAAGGCGATTGTCCAGCAGGCGGTGACGGGCGTTTTCGCTGACAATCAACTGAAAGCGAAATTCATGGGCAACGGCATCGTGATCCTTGACGAGATCGACATGAGCGGTCTCGGCGACTACGACCGCGACGACGGCTTTGTGCTCGGTTCTGTGACCAACAACAAGCGACCGTATCAACTCACCAAGGAACGCGGTCGTTCCTTCCAGATTGATGCGCAGGACGCGGACGAAAGCGGCATCGGCGATCTCGCAGGAAAAGTGATGAGCGAGTTCGTTCGCACGAAGGTCGTGCCGGAGATCGACGCTTACTGCCTGTCGAAACTGGCGGGTGTGGCGACCGCCAACGGGCACGCGGACACCACCTATTCCGCGAACGGCATCCTCGCCGATCTTATGGCGGCGCAGAACGGTGTGTTTGACGCGTGCGGCTACGAATCGGAGGACGTTATCTGCTTTGTGAACCCGACCGTGTGGGCGGCGCTTCAGAGCACCACCGAGATCACGCGCCGTCTGGAAATCATCGATTTCAAGAAGGGCGAGCTGCTGACGAAGGTGAAAGCTCTCAACGGTATGCCGCTGCTCCCCGTGTCGTCCGCGCGCATGAAAACGGCGTACACCTTCAACGACGGTACGACCGACGGGCAGACGGCAGGCGGATTTACGCCTGCTTCCGGCGCAAAAGAGATCGGCTTCCTCATGCTGCCGAAGCGTTCGGCGTCGCTCGTGAAGAAAACCGAGAAAACGCGCATTTTCTCGCCGGATCAGAACCAAACCAAGGACGCGTGGAAGCTGGACTATCGGCTGTATTACGACATCTTTGTCAAGAACAGCTTGAAAAATACCATCTTTGCGCAGACCTATACGGCTTCGTAAGGAGGAAGACGGCATGAAACTCGTCAATGAATTCGGCAATGATTTCCGCGAAACGGAGAATCCGCGCAAGATCGAGTTGCTGCTTTCCATGGGCTTTCGCCCTGTAGAGGAAGACGCGAAGACGGACAAAGGGAAACCCGCCGCGTCGAAAAAGACGGACGAACCCAAAAAGATCACGGTTTGACGGCAGGCTGAACCGCATGCGACCTTCGATGGAAGGTCGCATGTATTGAGCCTGTCGGAGGGAAGGACATGAACTATCAATTTGAGCGAGATGTGATATTGGAATTTAAGCGCGGACGCGTTGTCAACAGCGACATGACGGCGACGCTGGACAAGCTGCTGGCGGAAGGCTATGTGTCCGCCGTGCCGGACGAGGTGTATCTGAAGGACGGCGGCGATGTGGAAGACTATCTTCGCTGGAACGGTGTACGGCTGGACAAGCTGAAAACCATCGCGTCGTTTCGGGAAGCGTTTGACGCGCTCGGCATCTTCTACAGCAAATACTGGCGGATCGAGGATTTTCGTGCCGCCTCCAAAAAATATATCGCAAAGGCTTGGCAATACCGCACGGACGTCAAGCGAAAACAGATCGGGAAACCGCGGCAGAAAAGAAAGGACGGATGACGGATGAAGACCGCTCGCGAAGTGTTTGACCGCGCCATGCAGTTATGCTCGTATACGAATCAAAACGGCAGCGTGGACGGCGTACAATCGGCGGAACTGCTCAAACGCGGGTTGGCGTTTATCAATCAGATATACGCCGATCTGTCGTTTACCGAGCGGCAGGACGACGACATATCCCCTATCCTGTCCATGTCGGAGGAGATTCCGCTTTCTGCCCGCAGTGTGAACGACGTGATGCCTTACGGGGTGGCGATGCTGCTGGCGCAGGCGGACGGAGATGCGATGAATCAAAGCCTGTACGCCGAGATATACAACCAGAAGCGGCGGGTGGCGCAGAAATTCCAAAGAACCATCCTGGACACCATGCCGACCGGCGAATGGTAAGGGGGCTTCAACATGAACTATCCGCGCATGGCAGTGCCGCGCGCCTATACCGTATCGGTCGATCGTCTTGACGGCGGGCTTGACCTGTCTTTTCCGCCGGAACGGGTGGAGGACAATCGGCTGACAGCGTGCGACAATGTGTATTTTAAGGACGGATTTTTGCGGACGAGACCTGGATTTTACACAGACGAAGACCGTGTTTTGAGCAACGACCGCTCTGTTGAGGAAATCAGGCAAAGCGCAGACGGACGGACCGTCGTCGCCAGAATCGGAAACCGCTTTCTGTTTTTAGATGCGGACGGCAGAAAGGTAGGCGCTTGCGACGTCGGGAATCCGGCATATGAAAATTTCGAGAGCGGATTCTTTGCGGAGGAAACGGCGGACACGATGCTGTACTTTGCCAATACGGGCAGGATATTCCGCGTATCTCTGACCGAACACACGTCAACGAGCATGACGGAAAGCGACTGTTACATGCCGCTGTATTTTACCAACGGAAGACCCGTTCAGAGCGCGGAGGACGCTTCGCCGGGGACGACGGCGGAAGGCTTCAATCTGCTGACAAATTGGTTTCGCGCGGCATTCACGACGGATGAAAGCAGCGGCGCGTACTTTTCTCCGCCTGTCAAAGCAGGTAGCGACACCGCCGCCATGGCGGAATACACCGGCGAGGACGGCACGGTATACACCTTTTCCGTATGGGTGCAGCACGGGATACTCGTGAACGCTTCCGAAGGGCAGACCGTCACCGTCGGCGGAGAGAGCAAGACGCTGTATCTGATCTACACGCCGCGCAGAAATGCCTTCTTTTTCGCGGAAAAGACGACGGTTGACGGCTCGGAAGGGTACAACCCGTTTGCATTGCCGCATGTCGGATTCAGCAATAATCTTGTGTTCACGATCTATCGCGACGCGCCGAAGGACGACACGATCTTTCGAATGCGGTGTTCGACATGGTTCGGCGGCGACCGCAGCGGCGTCATGACGGGAACGCGGCTGTTTGTAGGCGGAAACGGCAATCTGGTGCGGTATTCCGACGTGGACAACCCCCTGTATTTCCCAGAAAACAGTTTTATGAAGGTCGGAGATGGCTCGACACGCGTGACGGCGTTCGGCAGACAATCCTCCGCGCTGGTCATTTTCAAGGAACGGGAACTCTACTTCTGCGAATATGCGTACCGAGAGGTCAACGGGCAGGACGTGACAAGCGGCACGGCGGTGGATGTTACGCAGACGGCCTATTTCCCGCTGACACAGCTTTCCGCGTCGGTCGGGTGTGATCTGCCTGACACGATTGTGCCGTGCGGCGGGCGGCTGGTGTGGGCGACAACGGAAGGACGCGTGTACACGCTCACGTCCTTTTCCAATTACACGGACAAATCCGTGCGGGTAATCTCCTATCCGGTGGAATCCACTCTGCAAGCGGCGGACATGTCCCGTGCTTCTGCTGCCAGATACGACGGGCAATATGTGCTGATGACAGGACGGGAATTCTATCTGTTTGACTGCGACGGATACGGATTCGCCAATTTTTCAAGCTATGCCAGCGCCAAGGACGCTTCCAAACGCATCCCGTGGTATCGCTGGACATGGGATGCGCCGGACTGGTTTCCGAGCAGGCTGACCGGATGCGGCGAACACGCGTTTTTCTTCGGATGGACGGCGTTCACCACATACAGGATGCGCACCTTCACGGTCGGCGGCGAGACGGACACCGTGATATCCGGCAGCGACGAAGAAGAAAAACCCGTGCGCGCATCCTTCGCAACCAAGTTATTCGAGTTCGGCGACCCCATACGCCGAAAAGCGGTACATGCCATGGACGTATCGGTAGGAATCGGAGGCGACGACATTTCCGTGGCGTACATATCCGACAGGAAGCAGGAAGCGGACGTGTACCGATTGCCGAGCGAACCGAACGATCCGATAGGCGGAGATATCGTCATACGCCGTGTAACGCCGCACATGACCCGTGTGCGCACCTTCGGTGTGCGGTTTTCCTGCGAAGGGGTTATGCGGATTGCCGGATTTCGTATGAACATCCGATATACAGGGGAGGTAAGAACGTGACGATGGCGGGAGCAACGAGCACAGCCAGCCAAAAGCGCTATGAAGAAGAGCTTGCGAAACAGAAGAAGGCAGCCGAGGCGCGAAGCGCGGAATACGCGGCGGCGATGACGGGTGCAAACGATACCTACAAGCAGGCTGTCGGCAACACATACGACAGCATGATCCAGCAACAAAAGGACGCGGCGGCGCAGAATGTGAAGCAGACGGAAGCGTCGTATCTCACGCAGTTTGACGCAAATGCCGCACAGCAGATCGCCGCCGAACGCAATCTCAAAGAGCAGATGGCAAATGCCGGTTTGACCGAAAGCGGGTTCAACGCGACCAACCAAACCGCTGTACAGATCGCGCGGCAGAACGCGGACGCGCAGACGCGAACCGCCAAACAGGCGGCGGTCGACGCGATCTTGCAGGGTGTGGCGGAATACGAGCAAAAAATGCGGGCGGAACAGGCGGGATTGTACGCGGACAACGACCTGTCCACGCAGCAATCCATCGCACAGGAACGTGTGACGGGACAGCAGCAGGCGGAAGCCAACGCCATGCAGCTATCCGCACAGCAGGCTGCGGAACTGACCGCTCTGCGGGAAGCGGTGGACGCGCACAACCAAAATCTGAGCGCACAGATACTGGAGGCTTACAACGCAGGAAACTATGCGCTCGCACGTCAGCTCGGCGCGGAATGGTGGAGCATCGACGACGCCGGAAACGTGGTCATGGCAGGACGGGATATGTCGCAGGCAGAGGCAGATGCACGGGCGGCAAACAGCGCAGCGGCGGCGCAATATGCGATGCGGTACGGAAGCAGCGAATCGTCTGACAAGAAGAAAACCGACGATGAGGACACGTTCCCGTCGTCTTATAAGCGAGCAATCGAACGCGCAGAAGGGTATTTGGCAGATTACCAAGATTATATGGCGGACAATACGAAGGGCGATGCAAAAGGCGTCATAAAGGCTTCCGACGAAATCTACAAGATCGTGCGGGACGGCGGTACGGAGATCAGCGAAGCACAACTGCGAGATATTTGCGTCGATCTCGGTATCAATTATCAACTGATCGCGTACTGTATTTCCACCAATCAACTGCCGTCCAAAGCGAATTTCAGCACTTTCTCCATACAGGGGTAAAGGGGTATCGGATATGCAATTGTTTAACGAGTTACAAAAAAAATACGCCGGTATGTCTGAGGAAGACATACAGAAAGCGGTGTCGTTTTCAGGTGGAAACGGGAATCGCGATCTGACGACGACTGAAAAATACCGGAAAGAAAACGCCTCGCAGATAAGCGAGAACTACGAAAGACAGCGGCAAGCCGTTCAGCAGTCCAATCAAATGGCGGAACTTAGCCTGAACCAATACGGCGATTTTTGGTCGAAAGAGCAGCAGCAGGCGCGGGCATATGACGGAATTCCGACGTCTGAAAAGGTTCGGAAGAAGAATGAGGAGATTTACTACTCCGATTGGCGGAACAATACCGACTTTAAAAGAGCTGTCGAGGAAAAACAAGCCGCCGAAAA
>CAJKXG010000024.1 GCA_905203795.1 uncultured Oscillospiraceae bacterium
TCCATTGTCGCGGCTGTCGAAGTGCCGGTACAGCACTGCCTGCTGGCGCGCCCGGGTGCAGACCCCGCCAAGCTGAAGGTGGTGTATTCGCACCATCAGGCACTGGCGCAGTGCGCCGACTATATCGCCGCTCACGGCTTGGAGCCGCGGCAATACAGCAACACGGCGGCGGCGGCGGAAATGGTGGCGCATTCGACGGACAATACCCTCTGCGCGATCGCTTCCGAAACGGCGGGGGGCATTTACGGACTGGATATTATTGAAAATAATATCCAAACAGTAGATAATAACTGCACCCGTTTTATTGTCATCGCGGCGGAAGCGGCGATCCCTGCGGACGCGGACAAGATCACGATGACCTTTTCCATCCCGCACAGTACCGGTTCGCTGTACCGCATTTTGTCGCGGTTTGCGATGGAGGGCATGAATCTGACCAAAATCGAAAGCCGCCCCATCAAGAGCGGCGAATTCGAGTATGTGTTTTATCTGGATTTTGAAGGCAATCTGCGCCAGCCGCAAACCGTCGATTTGCTGTGCGCCTTGTCGGAGGAAACCCGCCACTTTGTGTTTATGGGCAACTATCACGAGCAAACGCTGCCGCGCACATAAGACGCAAGACAGAACAAGAGCCGTTCTCGGATGAGAACGGCTCTTTTCGCTGTGGTTTATTCTTCCACCGGAAAACGGTCCAGTTTCTGCACGGATTTTTGCAGAATATATCGCGCATCCGAACTGTCGATCGTCTGACTGCCGTCCACGTCGGCGGCGGCCGTCCGGTCTTCCGTGAGCGCGAGTTTGCCCACCGCCGTTTGCAAGACCACACGTGCATCCGAGCTGTCGACGCGGCCGTCGGCGTTCACATCGCCGTAAAGGACGGTCGGTTTGTCCAGCGCGTCGATCGCCGCTTTCAGCGCCGCCGTGGTCACATCCATGTCGCGCTGCGTGACCGCCGCCTGTGCCGCTTTCAGCGCTGCCTGCGCCGCTTCCACGCGTTGCGCGGGATGCTCGCCCGTTGCCAACGCGTTTTGGGCGGCGGCGATTTCTTCGCTCCACGCATCGGTATTCGCGGCCACTTTGCCTTTCGCCAATACGAGGTCATCCAGCTTGATGGTGAGCGTTTCTTCTCCGCCGAGGATGAACAGACGGACGTTTTGCAGCGTTTCAAAATCGTCCGCGCGGTTGATGTTGGCGGTGCTGATGCGGAGCTGCAGCTTGTTCCAGCCGCTTTGCAGATCCATCGACGTCAGATCCCATTGCATTTCGATCTGATCAATCGTCTGCGACAGCTCCAGACAACTGCCCGATGGAATGGCTTCCGGCTTGTCCACATACAGCCAGCATTCGATAAACCAATTTTGCCAATCCTCCGGCATGGTCAGGTCGTAACCGCTGAGATGCATGAAAAACAGTCCGTCGGTCGAAGCCGTCGCCGAGAAGCAGCCCGTGCCCTCTTTCCGATCGGCGGTGTCCACCGCTGCGGTCGCGCTGACCAGCCATTCGCTGTCGTCGTCACAGGTGCTGAGGACGGTGTATTCGGCGCTCATATCCGTCAGCAAGGTCAGATCGGCATAGGTCGTTTTGACGTTGACGAAGGCTTCATACAATGCTTCCGCCGTCGCGCTCGGGTCGCTTGCCAGCGTCCGACCGTTGCTCATCGCCCGACGGAACGCCGCGACCGACATCTCGGTGTAATTTTCCAACGCCGTGTCATCGTCATACGCGTCCAGAAATTGTATTTGCGCTTGCAGCAGCGCGCCGTAATCGACATCCCATCCCTTTTTCTCGGCGATGAAGGCGGCGAGGTCTGCGCTGCGATTGATATGTGTCTGGATAGAGGGATGCCCGTGTGTGCCCATCCCCTCTGTCGTTTGCTTGATGTTGCCCAGCGGCAGATAATAGGCGTTGTCGTCGTCGAATTGCGCCACTGCTGCTTCCAGTGCTGCCTGCCGCCCGTTGCCCATGATGCCGTATGTCCAGATGATCAGCGCGTTCGGATTTTTCTCCCGCACCAGACGCAGCATCGCCACTGCGTCTTTGGTCATTTCCGCATCCGAAATCGCCGCGCCGTTTACTTTAGCGCCGTTGTCGTTGGTGCCGAGATTGATCACCACCACATCGTTCGGATGCGCGTCGAAATCCCACGCATCCGTGCAGCGGTTGTCCCCCGGCAGCGTGGCGGTGTTGGCATAATGCTGATACCACGAGTCCACCTTATCCAGACCGTCCGCACTGTACACAAAACGGATGCCGCTGCGGGACAGCACCTGTGCGTCTGCACCCAATGCTTTGGCAGCCAGCACCGCGTAGGTCATCGTGCCGTCCTCGGTCGCGGTGGTGTAATCGCCGCTCCCGTCCGACACCATATTGCCGAAACCGGAGGTGATGGAGTCGCCGACGAATTCGATGCGACGGGTCGGCGCGGCAGGCTTGTCCGCCAGCAGTTCGCCGCCGATAATGTCCAGCGACTGCACACCGATGGTCGCCGAGCCGCCGTAGTTGGCTTCGTTGCGCTTGCGCACCTCGATGGTGTGGTTGCCGGCGGGCAGATTCTCCGCCAGCGTGTACGTGCCGTTTTTCGCAATGCAGATGGTGGCGGTCGGCTCAAACGCACCATCCACGTACACATGCAGATAGCCGAGATAGATCGGCGTGGTGCTGGAGGTGTTGACGGTGATGGTCGCCCCCGTGCCGTTCATGTTGAAGGAGAAACCGCTGTTCGTCCAATAGAGAAACAGCGTGTTGTTTTTCACATACGTGCGACCGTACAGCGTCAACTTGGCCAGTTGATCTTCCGTCACATTGGCGGAGGTCGTGATGCCGCCGATGCCGATCACGCCCAGCAGCAGCGTCAGCGTCAACAGCAGTGCCAGCCATTTTCTTGCTTTCATGAATGTATATCCCCCTTTTCGATTTGCTCATATTGTATCATGAATCGGGAAAGGGGGCAAGTCCTCTGCATGATTTCGTCAAAAAGCCTCTGCCTTCTTTTGTCAGCAAGATGGCAGAGGCTTTTCTAAGGGTTCAAATGATCTCGTTTTGGCGCAGTTCGCCGAGGAAGGCGGCGATGTCCGCGCGGGCGGTTGCTTTGTCCACATCGTATTCGTCCAACACCGCTTGCAGCAGCGCCTCTTCATCCGCCGCGTCGGGCAAGCGCTCCCACAAAAACGCGCTCAACTCGTTTAGGGCGATCAGCCCGTTGAAGCTGAGCAGCGTTGCGCCGCAGGGGACGAGCAGTGTTTCGCCCACAACCCGCCGTACGCAGAATTCTTTTTTGACGGTCATACGATCGCCCGCTTTCTGTTTGATACTGTCTTTAGTATAGCACGAAACAGCGAGCCTGTAAACTGCCAAATTACGCGCAAAACCGATGCTTGCCGATGGTGGTGATGAGCGGGCGGGAGCGGATCCATGCGTTGGTGGCGGTTTGGGGGTTATAGTAATAGATAGCGCCGCCGGAGGGATCCCAGCCGTTCAGCGCGTCCTGCGCCGCCTTGTAACAGCTTTCGGCGACCGGCTGGTTGAATTGACCGTCGGTGAGGCAGGAGAACGCCCCTTTTTGGTAGATCACGCCGGACATGGTGTCGGGGAACGAGGGATGCCGCATGCGATTGAGCACCACCGCGCCGACCGCCACCTGCCCCGTGTACGGTTCGCCGCGCGCTTCGGCGGAGATCAGCCGGGCCAGCAGTGCGTAGTCCGTTTGGCTGTGGGTGGACGAGGTGGAGGTGGAGGAAAAAATCCCCATGGCCTTGAGCGTCAACGGACCGGCGATGCCGTCGGGGTTCAGCCCGTTTTTCTTCTGAAACCAGATCACCGCCGCTTTGGTGCGCGAACCGTAGATGCCGTCCACATCGCCGCTGTAATAGCCCCAGTTTTTCAGTTTTTTCTGGATCAGGCGCACCTCGCTGCCGGTAGAGCCGTATTTGGACAGCGCTTCGGCGGCGGGGTCGGCGGTGGGAATCGAGACCGCGATCAGCACCGCGCACAACAGCACCAGCCACATCGCCCGCCAACGCTGCCGCCCGATCGGCGCGGGGTGAATCGTTCGCTTGAACATACAAACCCATCCTTTATAGCAAAAATTCGCGGGTATACCGTCACCGCGCACGTTGTACGCCGATAGTATACCCGCGAATGAAGGGGTTATGTGTAGGGGAAAACGGTGCGGATGATCGCCGCGGACGTCCGGTCGCCTTTGATACGTTCAATGACTAGGTCCCAAAGCATAACGCAGGATAAAACGACAGAATAGCAGAGACGTGATAAACCAAAGATCAATAAGGAAAACACATACAACAAGGCAACAAATGAGTTTCCAAAGCAGTTTTCCTTTTTTAAATTTTTCATAGAATATGAAATAGGCAATGAACAAAATAAAGACTGCGGCTATTATCCATCGCGGATCCACGATGCCCCTCCTTCATTGGTCTCGCGCTTCACCCAAATGAAATCCGTAAACGCATTCCGCGCGGCATTAGTGGGTGGTTACGGTATATCTTTCCAACAGAACGCGCTCTCTGTGCTCATATCCATCCCTCTGCGTCCCAGTGCCAGTCTCTAAAAATCCACCATGTGAATAATAGCACTAACCAATACAGAATCGTACAAACAAGCGCAATCCACATGATAATGTAGATACATTTCCACACTGGTTCGTCTTTATGGCATTTATTATACCATATAAAATAAAGAATAGATAAAAATGCAATGGCAAGTGACGCCCATAGTATTATTTGGCCTGCCACCGTTAGCGACAACATGATCACCCTCCCTATTCAGCCGCCCGTTTATTCCAGATAAAATCCGTAAACGCATCCCGCGCGGCGTTGGTTTGATTGGTGGTTACGGTATAGTTCTTGAAATGCAAATAATGTTTTCATCGCAAAATTCCCATTGACACCATACCATAGCTGTGGCAATATGTCAAGCGTTTTTTAACTATTTTAGCAGAAACATAAAAATTCGCGGATGTCCCTTCCATGGAACATCCGCGAATGCTTGCGTTTTATAAAGCTCAATCGACAGCGGCAATCAGTTCGACTTCGACCAGCACGTTTTTCGGGAGCTGCTTCGCCGCCACGCAGGAGCGGGCGGGTTTGCTCACGAAATAGCGCTCGTAAATGCCGTTAAACGTGGCGAAATCGCCCATATCGGCGAGAAAACAGGTGGTTTTGATCACGTTGGTGAAATCGATGCCCGCTTCCGCCAGCAGCGCGCCGAGATTTTTCATCACCTGCTCGGTCTGCCCCTCGATGGTGTCCGCCTCCACCTGTCCGCTGGCGGGGTTGATGGCAATCTGACCGGAGGTGTACAGCAGACCGCCGTGCACGATCGCTTGCGAATACGGACCGATGGCGGCGGGGGCTTGATTGGTATGAATGACCTGCATAGAAAGCACTCCTTTTTACGTGATTTATTGTTTTTGCACCAGTTTGTAACCCGCTTGGGTCAATGCGTTTTCGATGGCGGCGACATGCGCGTGATCGCGCGTCTCCAGCACCAGCCGCAGATAGCAGGCGTTGATGTCCATGTTCAGATCGGCGCGGTCGTGATACACCGCGACCACGTTGCCGCCCTGCTCCGCCACGATGCGCGAAACACCGCTGAGCTGACCCGGTTTGTCCGACAGCTCGATGGTGATATCGGCGGAACGTCCGGCCTTGAGCAGACCGCGCGTGATGACGCGGTTGAGGATGGTCACGTCGATGTTGCCGCCGGACAGCAGGCAGATCACCTTTTTGCCCTTGACCGGCACCTTGTCAAACAGCACCGCCGCGACCGAAACCGCGCCCGCGCCTTCGGTGATCAGCTTTTGCTGCTCGATCAGCGTGAGGATGGCGGTGGAAATTTCGTCGTCGGTGACGGTCACGATGTCGTCCACATATTTGCCGCACATTTCATAGGTCAGATCGCCCGGCTTTTTGACGGCGATGCCGTCCGCGATGGTGGACACCGTGGGCAGTGCGGTTTTCTCGTGCGTTTGCAGCGCATGCACCATCGACGCCGCGCCGCTCGCCTGCACGCCGTAGACCTTGCAGTTCGGGTTGAGCGACTTGATGGCAAACGCCACGCCGGAGATCAGACCGCCGCCGCCGACCGGTACGACCACCGCGTCCGCGTCGGGAAGCTGCTCCAGCAGTTCCAGCCCGATCGTCCCCTGCCCCGCGATGACTTCCTCGTCGTCAAACGGGTGGATGAAGGTCAGCCCGCGTTCTTCTTTCAGTTGCAGCGCGCACTCGTACGCGTCGTCATAGGCACCCGGCACCAGCTCCACGTTGGCGCCGTACCGCTTGGTCGCCTCCACCTTGGAGATGGGCGCGCCGTCCGGCAGGCAGATGAGCGAGGAGATGCCGTTTTTGGTCGCCGCCAGCGCCACGCCCTGCGCATGGTTGCCGGCAGAACACGCGATCACGCCGCGCGCTTTTTCCTCGTCGGTGAGCTGCGAAATTTTGTAGTAGGACCCGCGCACCTTAAAAGAGCCGGTCACTTGCAGATTTTCCGTCTTGAGATACACCTCCGCATCCGGACGGATGCCGGGTGCGTGGATCAGATCGGTGTTGCGGATCACGCTTTTCAGCACGTAGGATGCGTGATACACCTTGTCCAATGTCAACATGAAACGCCCTCTTTTCTATGATATGCAAAACTTACAGCACGCAATACTGCGCCATATACGCTTCCATCCGCGGCAGTACCTCCGCGTATTCCGCCCGGCTGGCGAGATAATCGTGGATGTCGCGCACCGTCACCAGCGGATGCACGTCGAAGCCGAATTGCTCCTTCACTTCCATGACGGCGGTTTTACCCGCTGTCTGCCCGACCTCGCAGCGATCCACCGAGATAAACATATCGGTCACGCGCACCTGCCCGCACGCCTGCAAAATCGGCAGCGTCTCGCGCACCGCCGTGCCGGCGGTGATCACATCCTCAATGATGATCAGCCGATCGCCGTCCTGCGGCTTATAGCCGACCAGACTGCCGCCCTCGCCGTGATCCTTTTCCTCTTTGCGGTTGAAGAAAAACGGCTTGTCGATGCCGTGTTCGCGCGCCAGCGCCGCCGCCGTCACCGTGGCGAGCGGGATGCCCTTGTACGCGGGACCGAACATCGCGTCGAACCGATCGCCGCAGGTCTCGGCGACCAGCGCCGCGTAGAATTTGCCCAGCGTGTCGATTTGCTTGCCGGTTTTATAGTTGCCGGTATTGACGAAATACGGCGTGCGGCGACCGCTCTTGGTCACGAAATCGCCGAATCGCAGCACATCCGCGCTCATCATAAATTCGATAAACTCCTGTTTGGTTTGCACCTGTATCGCCTCTTTTATATAAAGGTTGTCCCCATTATAATCCTTTTTTTCGGGATACGCAACTAAAAATGCGGTTTTTTCTTTACAGGGCGGGCGGTTTTGTGATAATATATGAATATTATAACGGACTGATCGGAAAGGGTAGGAATTTTGACATGCAAATGCCGACATATACGCCGTGGACGCTTTGGCAAGAGCAGGAGCAGGAGCGTGCGGCGCTGCGCCGCGGGGCGACTTACGTGGGCGTATCGCTGATTTTGATGCAGGTGATGAGCATTGTCATCGGGTTGACGATGTCCGTACCGATGATGTATGCCGTCGCACTGGAACAGACCAATTTCCTGCGCGGATTTTTCGTGGAGTCCTTGATCAATATCGTGTGCTATCTGGGGATGCTGCTGTTGCCGCCGTTGCTGTTGGCGCGGGCATTCCGCCGTCCTTGCCCTGTGCTGCGGGAGCGGCGGCTCGGCGCGCCGACTTTGGTGCTCGGCACGACGGGCGGGCTGGCACTGTGTGTACTGGCGAATTTTCTGGTTTCGCGGATCTTGATGTTTTTTACGTCGATGGGGATCACGCCCACCGAAGGCGCAGAGGACGTGGTCACGTCCGATTGGCAGGGGCTGGCGCTCAATCTGTTTGTGACAGCGCTGCTGCCCGCGCTGGTAGAGGAACTGGTGTTTCGCGGCTATTTTCTGGAGGCGCTGCGCCCGTTCGGTGACCGCCGCGCGCTGTGGATGTCGGCGCTGCTGTTTGGTCTGATTCACGGCAATATGGCGCAGATTCCGTTTGCGTTTATCCTCGGACTGGTGTTTGCCTACGCCGCGATGCAAAGCGGCAGTTTGCTGTTGCCGATGCTGATTCATTTCTGCAACAACGCCATGGCGGTAGTGCTGGCGTTTGTGGAGCAGTATGTTTCGGCGGAACAATATAACGCATTGGTACTGGTCGTGTTTGGCGTGCTGGCGTTGGTGGGCGGCGTATCGCTGACCGTCCTGCTGGCACTTCGGCATCCGCTGATCCGCCGTGTGGATAACGACCGCAGTGCTATGCCGGCGGGCGAGCGCCGACGCGCGATGGCGGCCCCTGCCATGATCATCGCGATTGTGTTGATGCTGGGTATCACGCTGCTCGGTGTGGTGGCGGCGCAATGAACGAGCAGTTTATGCGGCAGGCGCTGGAACTGGCGCGGGAAGCGGCGGCAGAGGGCGAGGTGCCCGTCGGCGCGGTGGTGGTCAAAGACGGCGAGGTGATCGGCACGGGGCGCAATCGCCGCGAAGTCGGGCGAAACGCGCTGGCGCATGCCGAGATCGAAGCCATCGACGAAGCCTGCCGTCGGCTGGGCGGCTGGCGGTTGTTCGGATGCGAGCTGTATGTGACGCTGGAGCCTTGTCCGATGTGCGCGGGCGCGATCATCAACGCCCGCGTCGATCATGTGATTTTCGGTGCGACCGACCCGAAGGCGGGTTCCTGCGGCTCGGTCGTGAACCTGTTTGCGTTGCCGTACAACCACCGTCCGGCGCTGACCGGTGGGGTGTTGGCGGACGAATGCGGCGCGGTGTTGACCGCGTTTTTCCGATCGCTGCGCAAACGCCGTGCTACCGACGAATCTGCCGCCCCTCGTGATTGACCGTATACGAATCGGCGGCAATCAGCGCCGAAACCGGCAAAAAGCGGTATCCTTCCGCTTCCAGCGCGGTGAGAATGTCCGGCAGCGCCTCCACGGTGTGGGCGGCGTCCAGCCGAAAGCGTAGGATCGAGCCGGAGGAAACGCCCGTGAGCACGCGGGCGGCGATGGCGTCGGCGGACGCGTCCCGCCAGTCGAGACTGTCCACGTCCCATTGGATGCCCGTCAGACCTTGTTCGCCCAGCACCGCCATCAGGGAGTCGTTGAAATCGCCGTAGGGCGCGCGGAACAGTGTGGGTGATACGCCGGTGAGCGCCCGCAGCCGGTCGCTGCAGGCGGTGACTTGGTAGCGCTGCTGTTCGCGGGTGAGGGCGGTCAGATTGAGATAACCGTCGCCGCCTGCCGCCAGTTCCTGTCCGGCGGCGGTCAGCGCCTGCACCGTGTCCTCGCAGCGCGCCGCCCAGTCTCCCGTGACAAAAAAGGTGGCGGTCGCGTTGTGCGCGGCGAGAATGTCCAGCACTGCCGCCACGTCTTCGTCGCCCCACGCCGCATCGAAGGTGAGGGCGACTGCCTTGTCGCTGCGGTCGGTGCAATAGATCGGCATTTGCCGCGCGGCGGACACGGTGAGGCTCGCATAGGCGTATGGGATCACGGCGGCGAGCACGACCACGGCGATGGCCGCGACGAACAGCAGCAGCAGGATGCACGCCACCTGCCGTTTGCCCCACAGACAAAATCGTTTTTCCCGCATGTCATACGCCCCCTGTCGCTTATATATATGGTGGAAGGAGCCGCCTTTATGAATCCGATTTCGCTGCCGCCGTTGTTCGTGCGCCGTATGCAGGGTCTGCTCGGCGCAGACTATGCGGCGTTTGCCTGCGCGCTGACCGCCGCCCCGTTTCGGCGGGGACTGCGCGTCAATACGCTGAAGATGCCGCCGGAGCGTCTGCTTGCGCTGTACGGCGATGCGTTGTCACCCGCGCCGTTTTGTGCGGAGGGGTATTATGTGGGACGCGAGGACTGGCGACCGCTGTTTGATCCGCTGCACCACGCGGGCGCGTATTATATGCAGGAGCCGTCGGCGATGTCGGCGGTGACGGCTCTGGCACCGCAACCGGGCGAGCGGGAGCTGGCTCTGTGCGCCGCCCCGGGCGGCAAATCCACCCAGATCGCCGCCGCTTTGCAGGGGCAGGGGCTGCTGTGGAGCAACGAATTTGTGCGAAGCCGCGCGCAGGTGCTGGCACAGAATCTGGAACGCTGCGGTGTGCGGAACGCGGTCGTGTCTAATGGCGACACCGCTGTGCTCGGCGACGCGTTGGGCGGTTGGTTCGACGCGGTACTGGTGGACGCCCCCTGTTCCGGCGAGGGCATGTTCCGCAAGGAAGCCGCCGCGCTGGAGGGCTGGAGTGAAGACAACATCGCCCTGTGTGCGGCACGGCAGCGCACCATTCTCGATGCGGCGGCGAAAACCGTGCGTGAGGGCGGGCGGCTGGTGTATGCCACCTGCACGTTCGCACCGGAGGAAAACGAGTGCATGATGGCGTGGTTTTTGCGCGCGCACCCCGATTTTGAAGCGGTGGATTTGTCGGGGGT